>DATJFA010000129.1:0-11441 GCA_035496015.1 Terriglobales bacterium
GAGGTACCGCAGAACAAGCGGATAAACACCGCCATGCCGATGATCCAGGTATAGAGCAGGGCTTCTTCCTGCAGCGCGCGCCATATGTTTCTGCGCGGCCTGGGGTGCGGCGCCACAGCCCCGACTGATTTGGATTTGGCTGTACCCAGCAGCACATCGAACAGGGGGAAGAATACGTTGTAGCGCCCTTCAGGAATATCGTGGTGATCGAGGTGGTAGGGAATGGCGGCGCGCAGCACAGGCGGCAGCCAGCTGCCCAGGTGGATGCGCCAGTGGATTTCTTCCACGGCGATGAAGTAAGCGGTAAAACCGAGCAGGATGCCGGGGGCAAGCGGAAAACGCCAGATCAGGTCGGCGACGGCGACGGGCGAACCGTTCGTGCCGAATAGAAGGGCTACGTACAGAGGCGACTCTCCAAACGTTAAATGCTCCACCTCGTTTTCTTTTCCCGAAGTGATGTGGTGCAGGATGTGGCCCTTGCCCAGCGCGCCCCGCGTGTGATGCAGCAGATAACGGTGGTAGAAGTACTCGAAAGCATTGGCCCACACCAGCCCGATCGCCAGCCCAATCAGCCACTGTCGCGGGCTTGGCGGGGCATACAGGGCCAGCAGCAGCGCCGGAACGGCGCCGCATAATAGGGCGGTCAATGCGTTGTTTCGCTTAAGGCTACAGGCGTGGGGGAATGCGGTTGCGGTAGAACAACTGGCGTCCATTCTCGTCTTAGTGCTCGGCCCGCTTTATTGGAACCCGGGGCACAGGTCCAAGTTGTCCCAAAAGGGGAATTTTTCCGGCCAATGGAGCAGAATGCCAAGTGCTAGCCGGTAATGGCTGTTCTCTGTTAACTACTGCCTGTACAATCACTTCGCATTCAATTCCTCTTGCGAGAACAATCATGACCGTGTGGCACGTGGTCGGGGCTTTAGTCCTGGGCTTAGGAGTAGGCATCTTTTCCGGGCTGATCGGGGTGGGCGGGGGCATCATCCTGATCCCCGCCCTTATTTACATTTTTGGCATGGACCAGCATTTGGCGCAGGGTACCTCGCTGGCCATGCTGCTGCCGCCCACCGGCATTCTCGCGTTCATGGAGTACTACAAAGCGGGCAAGGTGAACTGGCAACTCGGCCTGCTCATCGCGGCGGGAGTTTTCCTGGGGGGTTACTTCGGAGGCGCCTGGGCGCAGGAAATCTCCGGTCCCACGCTGCGCAAGGTGTTTGCGGTGGCGTTGGCGGCTACGGCCGTGAAGATGTTCGTGCAAAGGTAAGAGAACCAAAACCGCAGAGGACGCTGAGGACGCAGGGAATTTGAAAAGAAAAGCGACAGCACTGATTCCCCACTTGAGCAGTCCTGGAAGCTTTCCCAGTTGCAATCTGAAGCTGTAAATCCTCAGCGTCCTTGGCGTCCTCTGCGGTTTCCAGTTCTTGCAGACCTGGCGAGCTGCGCTCGCCCACACAGGCGGGGGCGCCTGTGCCCACATAAATCATCTGTGCGAACAAAGATCACCTTTGGAATAGACCACCTGTGGCAAACAGATACTGTTGACCACAGCTAGAAAAATTTTAAGCGAATGGTCAGGTACTTCTTGGGGTTCTTGCGGATGGCGGCAATCAGGTCGCGCGTTTCCGTCAGCAACTGATTGGTATTGTTGTACATGGTCGGGTCCTGCAGCAGCTTGCCCACCGTGCCCTGGCCGGAATTCAGCCGGTTGGAAAGTTCGTTCAGCTTGGTGATGGTGTCGTTCACTTTGGCGGCAAAGGCCTGGTCCTTGGTCACCAGTCCCAGCGTCCCTTTGCCGGCGTTCACGTCGGCCATAAGCTGGTTGGCCTGGGTGATGGTTGCGTTGGCGTTGTTGTAGAGCGCAGGATCCTTAATAAACTTGCCGACGGTGCCCTCGCCGGAATTAATCTGGTCGAGAATGGCGTTAAGCTTGTCCACGCTGGCATTGGCACGGTTATAAAGATCGTCGTTCACTATCAGCTTGCCCAGGCTGCCCTGGCCCTGGGTAACGGCAGCACCCACCTTCTGAAACTCCGCTAAGGTGGAATTCAGGCGATTGTACAAGCTTTCGTCATAAATCAATTTGCCCACCGAACCCTGGCCGCTCTGCACGAAAGAGACAATGTTGTCCACACGGCCCAGAAGGGCCTGGATATTTTGCAAAGTGGTTTGGCTGGCGCGCACCATATCCTGCAAGTCTGGCCGCCCCTGGATGGGGAGCACGGCGCCATCCTGAGCGGGCGGACCGTGCGCCACCCGGCTGTCAATGTCCACAAAGGTTTCGCCCAGCACGCCCTGAGTACTGAGCACGGCGGTGGAGTCGGTGCGCACCGCGTCTTTAAAGCGCGTGCTTACCGTCATGACCACCTGGACTGGGGTAAGGCCGTGGCCGGCTACTACCTGTATTGCCTTCACATTGCCGATGTCCACGCCTTCCAGGCGCACCGGCGCCCCCACGCGCAGGCCGGAAGCGTTGTCGAAATATGAATAGAGAGTGATTTTGCGGGTGAACAGGCCGCTAGAGCCAGTCATGAGGAAGATGAGGATGATCAGCACAATGCTGGCGAAGATCACCGTCAGCCCGACCCGCAGTTCCGACCATCTCAGTTGCTTCTGGCTAGCCACCTTCTCCCCTGACACCTAGTAGCTATTCTGATGCTTCACGCCTCGCCCTGGAATTATCTATGTAGTGGCGTCATGGTTGACAAGCCAACCCCTGTACGCACGCCCCGTGAGCGTGATAACTCCTGCCGTAACTCAGTTTTAGGCGATGATAACAGACGCCCGAACTAGGCTCCACGGGAGAGCGGTGAGCGGCGGAAGGTGAGGGTCAACAAGAGCGCCAGCAAATAGGCGACAGCCCCGCAGGTGAGAGTAAGGTTCAGGCCCACCTGGATGGCAATTACGATAGCCAGCACTGAGCCCAGAACGCTGGAAGCCGCGTTCATAGCCCAGGCCCACTCCACCGCGTTGCTCTGGGAGGCAGCGCCGTCCGCCGGGGCGATGGTGGCATCCGCAGCCTCAACTTTATCTCCCGCCAGCCAGCGCAGGCCCGTGGGAAAAGGCATGCCCATGGCAAAACCAACGGGGATGAGGAGCAGAGCGCTAACCAGCAGCTTCACGAAGAAGGGCAGTCCTACCAGCGAACCGAGCAGGTGGTGGAGCACGCCCACATACGTGAGCAGCGCAACAACGATCGCAAACAAGGGGATCTTCACCTGGCTGGGCCGCGAGAGCCACTTACGCGACACCATGCTGCCGGCGCCGCTGGAAAGCATGAGCAGGAAGATGACGACAGTGAGCGCATACGTGGGATTACCCAGAAAGAGCACGAAGCGCTGGATAAACGTGATCTCCACCAGGATGTAGCCCAAGCCGACGGCAATGAAGTAGAGCAATTGCAGGGTGCGGCCCCCGGCTCCGCCGTGGAGGGCCAGCGGCAGCACCAGGAAGAACAGCACGGCGGCAATGGAGATGAGCAGAACCATGGCCAGTACCACCACGCCCAGGTTCACTTTCCAGTCAATTCCACGGGCCAGCAGGCTTTTGCTGAGAATCTGCCGCGTCTTCAGGGTGAAGAAGAAAAAGGGCGCGTTGTCGGTAACCGGGGCCACGTTGAATTTGTAATTGCGGGCAAAGCCCCAGGGATCGTTACTGGCGATGAGCTGGGCGAAGGCATTGTCCTGCGGCTGGGAGGGCAGGTACTGCGCCACCAGCCTGGTCTCAGCCGTGTGTGCGCGCACCGCCGCCTCTTCTTCTGAAGTGAAGGGAATCTTCTTGGCCAGCACCACAACCGGGCGGCCGTCCACATTCAGCGCTCCCTCGGAGACCACAACGAAGTTGCGGGCTGGGTTGGCGACGCCCAACTCGTGCAAAGCCTGCATGGCTACCGCCAGCACGCGCAACGCTTCGCGCGGCTGCTTGAACTCCCAGCGCGTGATGGCAATCATCCCGTCCGGCTTCAGATGCTGGAAATACTCCTTGAATGCCTCCACGGTGTAGAGATTGTTTTCGCTCAGCGCGAAGGCGCCGGCGGCAGTGGAGGCCCAGGTATCCACCAGCGTCATCTGGATGACGTCATACTTCTGGCGCGAGTTGCGCACCCAGGAGCGGCCGTCGGCGATGTAGATGTGCACCTGGGGCAAATCATAGAGATGATGGGAGTAGTCGGCGTAGCGGCCGCGCATCACGTCATTGATGATGATGGGATTGATTTCAATGCCAGTAATGTCGGAGCTGCCGTTGGCCAGGGCGCGCATCACGTCAGGCCCGCCGCCCGGCCCGATGATGGCGTAGCTGCCGTGCGGCCGCAGAACGTTGGTGGTCGAGGGCGCGGTGGACATCATGGCCTTGTGCAGCGGCGTCTGCTCCCACACCTTGGGGTCGAAGTTCATGATGGCGCTGTTGGCGTCGGCATCAATCACCACCCACTTGGAGCCATCCTTCTTGCGGTCCACTTCAATGCGGGAGATGGCGTTCCAGCGCACATACTCCACGGTGAAGTAATCGGAGATGCGGACGCCTTTGGCGTAAATGATGTCCATCAGCCGCCCCGAGTAGTTGGCGGCGATGAGGGCGGCCAGCAGCAAGGCGAGGATCAGGCCCGCGCGCCGCCAGCGCTGGGAAGCAGACCAGGTGACAGCAGCCAGGGCCATAGCCAGGCCCGCAAAAACCACCGTGTTGGGCCCTCCGATCCAGTTCAGCAGCGGCACTACCGCCAGGCAGGCCAGCGATCCGCCGACCAGGTCCGCGCCGTAGAGTTGGGGAATGCGGCGGGTCTCGCGCGCAAAGGCTACAGAAAAGAGCAGGCCGGTGAAAAAGAAGGGCACGGCCGAAAACACATAAATGAGTGTGAGTCGCTTGAAGTTATAGCTGCTAAGCTGCAGGGCCACGCGAGTGTGGAGCACCACTTCCAGCGCAACTACGACCGCCACGGCATTGATGAGGCAGAGCACGGCGCCGAGTTTGCGCACGTCGTGGGGAGCCAGCCATTCCTGACGCAGGTAGGCAACTACCCCTCCGGCGCCCAATCCCAGCAGGGCGATGGAAATGGCGAGGAACGCAAAGTGGTAGAAGAGCACCACCGAAAACAGGCGGGTCAGGGACAATTCCAGCAGCAGCGCGGCAAAGCTGACCAGGGCTACGCCCGCCAGAGGCGCGGTGGCGGTTGCCGGCTGGACCTGCACTGGTTTGGGGAGAACCGCGGGTTCGCTCATTTTCAGCTTATGTTCAAGCTTCGAGGATCACCTGGGCAATGGCCTCAGAGGCGGTGTGGGTAAGCGAGAGCGCGGTGTTCTTTGTGCCTAGCCCGGCGGCAAATTCGGCCGCCTTGCCGTTGAATGCCAATGTGGGACGGCCTCCCGGCTGGCGGCGCACTTCGATGTCGCGCCACCGTACTCCACGGTTCCAACCCGTGCCCAGTGCTTTCATGGCCGCTTCCTTGGCGGCAAAGCGGGCGGCATAGCGCTCTACCCGGTTGGCCTTGGCTTCGCAGTAGCGGATTTCGCCTTCCGTGTAAATCCGCTCCAAAAAGCGCCGTCCAAAGCGCTCGATGGCCGCCGCTACTCGCGGCACTTCCACGACATCAATTCCCGTTCCTACAATCATGCAGCCGCGCAGTTCGCCTTTGGTTTCCACTGTTTACGCCGGAGTTTTCTACGGTAACACATTTGCAGCATTGACGATGGAAGATTGAGCTTCAATACCTTAACGCAGAGGGCGCGGAGATTGGAACTTTAGGTTTTCAGTGGTGCTTTCTCACCGAGCTCAGCGGAACCTTTGCGAACTCTGCGTTGAACTTTTTGAAGCATGATCTACAGCAACCTGTCGCCACGGTAGAGCAGTTGCCCATCCACAACGCGCGCCTCCGCCATGAGCTTGTGGGGGCGCACCGGCCCGGTGTCGTCAATGTGCAGCACCTCGTGGCCGTGTGCCACAAGATAATCCGAGACCAGCATGCGATGGCAGCGGAAGTAGACGCGCTCGGCGCACATGATGGCGGTGGGCGCCTGCCCGGCAAGGCGCAGCAGTTCTTCGACGGCATGCTGGAAAGGTTCGGTCAGCATGTAGTCGGCGTAATTTCGGAAGCTATCGTTGCGCAGAGCCAGGTTGGGCGAGTCGTCGCGCTGCTTCTTTCGGCGTCCGCCCAGGTCCTTCATCCACATGTAGACCATGCCCGCCCGCTGCAGTTCCTGCTCCAGCGCCTCGCGGTTGAAATGGGGCAGGCGCCGCGACATGGGAAACGAGCGAATGTCCACCAAGGTGCGGATGCCGTGCGCCTGCAGCGCGGCAATCAGCTCCTGCAGGGCGCGTGTGGAGTGGCCGATAGTGTAGACCGTTGCCAAAAACCTATTTCACCACAGAGACACAGAGTCACAGAGATTGATGATTGAAGTAGACGATTGAACGCTTCATCCACCGTGAAACTGACGCTTGTGGCCGTCCGCTATTCAACCCTCCAACGTTGAACTTTTATTGGTTCTCTCTGTGTCTCCGTGTCTCTGTGGTGAATCAAGATTTGAGATTGTCAGCAGTGCTTGCGCTACCGCCTCATCCTGCTCCGCAAACACCGTGCGCAAATCGAGCAGCACGCGGCCTTCTTCGACGCGGGCCACAACCGGCGGCTCGCCGGCGCGCAACCGCGCGGCGAGTTCATCGGCGCTCAGGCCTGCGCAGGTAACTGCCAGGAGGCGGGTAGGAAGGCTGGCCGCCGGGGCAGCGCCGCCACCGACCACGGACTGGCCATCCACAATGTCCACCCCGAGGCGGTTCCGCTCCGATTGCAGGGTCTTCTTCATGGCTTGGGCTCGGCCCTCAATCTGCTCCGGCGAAAGGCGCAGCATGCGCAGCGCGGGAATGGCATCGTGGTCCTGCCGAACGTAGGCGAGCAGCGTCGCTTCCAGGGCCGCGTAAGTGAGTTTATCCACGCGCAGAGCGCGAAAGAGGGGATTAGAGCGAATTTGGGCGATCAGCTCGCGGCGGCCGCTCAGCAGGCCTGCCTGCGGGCCGCCGAGCAGCTTATCGCCACTGTAAGTCACGACATCCACGCCGGCACGCAGGCTGTCGGCCACGCCCGGCTCGCCGCTGATGCCGAGAGAGCGCAGATCGACCAGCGCCCCGCTGCCTAAGTCTTCCATGACCGGAATGCCGCGCTTGCGACCCAGGTCCACCAACTCGGAAAGGCTGGGCTGCTCGGTAAAGCCGGTGATCTGGAAATTGGAGCGGTGCACGCGCAGCAGCAGGCGGGTCTTTTCGTTGATGGCACGCTCATAATCGCTGATGCGGGTACGGTTGGTGGTGCCCACCTCGCGCAACATGGCGCCTGACTTGGCCATCACCTCAGGAATGCGGAAGGAGCCGCCGATCTCGACCAGTTCTCCCCGGGAAACGATCACCTCGCCACCCTCGGCCAGCGTGTTCAGGCCGAGCAGAACGGCGGCCGCGTTGTTGTTGACGACAACGGTGGAGACTGGTTCGGCGGCCACGGAGCCGAAGAGTTGCGCGAACAGGCGCTGCACGTGAACATCGCGCTTGCCGCGCTCGCCCTGAGCGACATCAAATTCCAGGTTCGAGTAAGTGGCCGCAACCTGGTACAGGTGCTCGAGCGCGGCTGAGCCCAGGGGCGCGCGGCCCAGGTTGGTGTGCAGAACCACGCCGGTAGCGTTAATAACGGAGCGCAGCGAAAGCTGAAGGGCCTGGCGGAGTTGACGCTCAACCGCCTCAGCCAGACCGGAAACCGCCAGGTCCACGGCGGAAGCATCCAGGCGCCCGGCGACAATCTCCTCGCGCACGCGAGCTAGGACAGCCCGCGCCGCCTTTGTAACCGCAGCATGACCTTCACGCTGAACCTGGCCGACAACTTCCGGCAAACGCAGGAGTTCGTCCACCGAGGGCAGACGGCGATAAAGGTCGGATTTGTCGGCCACAGGCACCGCCGAAGATTATCCCACAGCGCGGAGGACCCAGTGAGCTCGCGCTCCCCTCGTGAACTCGGGTCGCGCTCGCTCAAGAATATAGGGGCTGATGACCCAGGGCTGACGCCCTGGGCTAAAGCTGTTTCGCCCTTCGGGCTGGATATCAGCCAGACACAGGGGGCTGCTGACCCAGGGCTGAAGTGTGTGTGAGAACGTTCTTTCGCCCCGCTGAATTTCTCCACTTTGTATCCCGGACTTACGTGCGGGGCTACATTCTGGTGCCGCTCCGCGGCTCAGAATGATGGTATTGTTCCACCGCTGCCTAGATTTCTGAGTTCTCCCACAGACTCTGACGCCCTGGGCTAAAAGCTGTTTCGCCCTTCGGGCTGGATATCAGCCAGACATTTTGTGTTGCTCGTGCAACGCATCTGGAACGGAGCGGGGTCATGCGCGCCGGTACGCCCCGATCAGTTGACGGCGGCAACGGCCTGAGGAGCCAGCACGGCGATGCGCACGCAGTTGCGTCCCGCTTGCTTGGCGGCATAAAGAGCAGCGTCAGCGGCCTTGACCACCTCATCGCGGGTAGCACCATGGATGGGGTGCGCAGACGCCCCGGCGCTGATGGTGACGGCGCGCGGCACGCCAGGGAAGCGGTAGCCGGCCACCTCGCGGCGCAGCTTTTCCGCCACATTGAGGGCCTGCTCGGCGCTGGCTTGGGGCAGAAGCACGGCAAATTCCTCGCCGCCATAGCGGCAGACCACGTCAATCTTGCGCAATTGTTGCGAGAAAACCGAGGAGACCTGGCGCAGAACTTCGTCGCCCAGCAGGTGGCCAAATTCATCGTTCAGACGCTTGAAGTGGTCAATGTCGAGCATTATCACTGCCAGGCTGGTGCCATAGCGGTGGGAACGCTCCATTTCCTCGGCAATTTTCATCTCGAAGTAGCGCCGGTTAAACATGCCGGTGAGGCCGTCAATGTAGGCGAGCTGCCGGACCCGGTCCACGTAGTGGACGTTCTGGATGGCAGTGGCGCAGATATCGGCCACCGATTCCAGCGGTTGCGCGTCGGTCAGCTGAAAGGTGTTGGCCTGGGCGCTGTCCAGGGCCAGCACGCCCAGGGTCTGGCCGAAAGAAATGAGCGGAATGCACATCTTGGAGCGGGTCTGCTCGAACATGGGCAGGTATTGCGGCACGCGGGCCACATCGTTTTCCACCACCGTGCGTCCGGTGGCCATGCAGCGCCAGGCAATCGCGTCGCCGATAAGAAGGCCTTCGGCATCGGACCCACGCAGGGTGAGGCCGCCCTCGTGGGCGCGCAACACCAGTTCCTGATCGTCCCGCAGCAGGACCGAGACGTGGTCGCCGGGAAACGATTGCCGCACCAGCGAGCACACCTTAACCAGCAGGTCCTTCAGGTCAAGCACGGCGGTGGTCTGCTTGGCTATGGCGTTGATGGCCTCCAACTGCGCGGCGCGGTGCTGCTCCAGGGAATAAAGGTGCGCGTTCTGCAGCGCCATGGAAGCCTGAGTGGAAAAGAGGGTGAGCAGGTCAATGGTGTCGGAATCGAAGAAGTCAAGCTTCTGGCTCTGGCAGTCGAGCACGCCCACCACCTGGTCGCGCACCATCAGCGGCACGGCGAGTTCGGAGCGTGTGCTCTGGGCGGACATGATATAGCGGGAGTCCTTACTGACGTCGGGAACATAAACCGGGCGCTTCAGCCGCGCGGCCGCCCCGGTGATGCCCTGTTCCAGCGAGAGTCGGATCTGGTCCCTGCCGGCGTCCCAGCCGATCTGGCTGCGCACCTGCAGTTCCTGGGTATTTTTGTCGAGCAGCAGGATGGCTACGTTCTGCAGATGAAAATAATCGCGCGCGATCATCAGAATCTGATTCAGCACCTCATCCAGGTCGAAGGTGGAGAGCACGGCCTGGCTGGCGTCGTAAAGGACGGCGATTTTCTGCATACTTTTCCAGCCTGGATTTTAGGGTGTGTAGGAGATGTCCGGAAGTTACCGAGGTCACCTGGGTTGCGAACTAGCCGGCTACTCTGGAGCATTGCCGCGGGAACGGCGCCAGCGCCTGAGAAATTCCAGCAAGCCATAGATAACAAGGCAGATCCAGAAGTCCACCACCAGCCCCAGGTCAAATTTGAAGGTGGTATGGCGGGCCGGGCGCGGCAGGTAATTCATGGAGAGGAAGTAGATAGCGTTGCCGACTACCACGGCGATCAGCGACTGCCAGAAATTCTTGGGAAAGTAGCTCTTGGGCACCGGCCTCCTTAGCGGACCTTTTCTCTATTATGACCCGGCAGATAATAAACTGGAGGCGGGCGGCACCGATCGTAAACGGATTCTCACAAACAAGACCGCCTAAACTCAATTGACTGCGGGCTACTCTCGGTCGTCCGGTGGACTGGCCTTTCCTCTGAATACTTAAACATTTCCACCACAGGTGATCCAATCAGGGCAAGCCAGCTGCGAACGCAATTTGCCGCCGGCAACAAGTGCCACCGTGGTTTGCTACCATCACTGCAGGTCCCCCATGCTGGAACTGAGCACGCCGGTGCAATACGTAAAAGGGATTGGCCCGCGGCTGGCCGAGGTGCTGGCCGCTAAGGGCATCAGCACGGTTGAGGACCTGCTCTATTATCTTCCCTTCCGCTATGAGGACCGGCTAAACCCACGCACCATCGCGGAATTGCGCCCGGGCGAGATGGCCACCGTGATCGCCGAAGTGCGGGGCTCAGGGCTGTTCCGCACCCGGCGCTCTGGCACGGACATCTTCCAGATGACCGCCGGGCAGGGGCGCGCCAAGCTAACTTGCCTTTGGTTCCACGGCCGCTATCTGACGGGAAAGTTCCAGCCCGGGCAACTGGTGGCTCTCTACGGCAAGGTTGAGGAGGACACCTGGGGGCGGGGCGGGCTGCAGATTATCCAGCCGCAGTTTGAGATTCTGGGTGAAGCTGAGGGCGAGGCTGCGGACCGGGCAGCGCAGTCGCTGGAGATCGGCCGTATCGTGCCCATTTACGAGTCGGCGGCGAATGGCAAACTCACCAGCCGCTGGTTCCGGCGCATCATTCACTCCGTCTTGGAGAACCTGCCGGAGCTCCCGGAAAGCATTCCCGGACCGGTTTGCGAGCGCCTGCAGTTGATTCCGCGGCGGCAGGCATTCTGGGAGGCGCACTGGCCGGAAGCCGGCGAGAGCCTGGCCAACCTGCAGACGGCGCGCACCCCGGCGCACCGGCGGCTCATTTTTGAAGAGCTGTTTTTCCTGGAGCTGGGGCTGGAGCTGAAGCGGCGCAAGCAGCGCACCCACACCGGCATTTCCTTCGAGCTGAATGAGCGCGTGCGCCAGGCCGTTAAGGGTATCCTTCCTTTCCATCCCACGGCGGCGCAAAAGAAGGTGCTCAAGGAGATCGCGACCGACATGCAGCAGCCCTTTCCCATGCGGCGGCTGCTGCAAGGGGACGTGGGTTCGGGCAAAACGATTGTGGCGCTGGAGGCGGCCATTATTGCGATCGAGAACGGCTACCAGGTG
>DATJFA010000130.1:0-5590 GCA_035496015.1 Terriglobales bacterium
CCTTTTTGCCGTCCCGGGGGAGAGAATGCTGACGAGTTCATCCATCACGTGCTGGAGCGCACGTACCTGGTCTCCACCTCGCGCATTCACGGTCCCAGCAACGAAGGCCTGCAAACCATCCACGTGCTCAAGGACATTACCGACCGGCGGGAGGCGGAGCGCCGCTATCGCGAACTATTCGACAACATCCAGGAGGGCCTCTACTTCACCAGCCGGGAAGGCCGCTTCATCGAAGTGAACGATGCCCTGGTGCGCATGCTGGGCTACAGCAGCCGGGAAGAGTTGCTGCAGGTGGATATCCCCAGCCAGCTCTACTTCGATCCCGAGGGGCGGGAACGCTTCCGCAGGCGCATGGAAGAGAGCGGAGTGGTGCGCAACTATGAAGAGACGCTGCGGCGGAAGGACGGAGCTCCCATTCAAACCCTGCAGAACGCTTTTGCGGTGCGCGACGCCAAAGGACAGGTGACGCAGTTCCGCGGCCTGATCCTGGACATAACCGAACTGAAAAATTCGCAGGCGGATTTGCAGCGCGAGCGCGACTTTAACAACAAGATCCTGAACAACACGCAAAGCATCATCCTGGTGACCGATACGGCGGGGCAGGTGACCTACGCCAACCGGCGCTGGTACGAAAGCGGCGCCTACAATCCGCAGCAATGGCTGGGACAATCGCTGGCGGAGATGGTGATGCCGGCGCGGCGCGCCGCCCTGGAAGCGGCTCTGGAAGCGACGCTGGCCGGGCAGCAGGTGGACAACCTGGAGCTTCCCATCACCCGCGCCGACGGACGCGCCGGGCAGTTTTCGGTGAACCTGAGCCCGATGCGCGACGAGCAGGGCGATGTGACCAGCATCGTGGTGGTGATGACCGACATCTCCGATGTCGCGCTGATGCACTCCAAGCTGATGCATACGGAGAAGATGGCAGCGGTGGGCCAGTTGGTGTCAGGCGTGGCCCACGAGGTGAACAACCCGCTCACCGCTATCCTGGGATTTGCCGACCTGCTGATGGAGAACCCCGAGTTGCCGGAATCGGCGCGCAAAGACCTGCGCGTGATCCTGCAGGAGGCGCAGCGCACCAAGCAGATTGTGCAGAACCTGCTCAGCTTCGCGCGCCAGATGCCGCCGCAGCGCAAGCCGGTGCAGGTGAACTCTATTTTGCGGCGGACCCTGCAGCTCCGCGCCTACGACTTCGCCAGCCATGGAGTGGAGGTCAGCGAAGGGTTTAGCGATCCTCTGCCCGAGGTGGTGGGAGATTCGCACCAGCTGCAGCAAGTGTTTCTGAACATCCTGAACAATGCTTACGACGCAGTGCGCGAGAGCGGGCGGCCGGCTCGTATTGAAATTGAAACATCGGTATCCGGCGGCTGGGTGCAGGTGCTGTTCCGCGATAACGGCAACGGCATCCGCAACTCCGAGCGCATCTTCGATCCGTTCTTCACTACCAAGGAAGTGGGCAAGGGAACCGGACTGGGACTGAGCATCTGTTACGGCATCGTACGCGAGCACGGAGGCGAAATTGTTTGCTACAACAACGCGGGCCAGGAGGGCGCGACCTTTCTCGTGCGCCTGCCTCTTTCAGCCGACATGGCGGGTGCCGCCCTTGCCGCAGGAGCAATGGAATCATGACCAATGCTTGTGTGAATAGCGCCAATCTGCCGCTGCTGCTCATTGAAGATGAGCCCTCGGTAATGGCTTATGTGCGCGCCGCGCTGGAGCGCAGCGGCTATCCGGTGGTGGCCGTCAATTCGGGAGCCGAGGCCCTGCGCCTGCTGGCCGACGGTTCGTTTTCCGGCGTGGTTTCCGACATGCGCACGCCGGGCGGGGTGGACGGAGCGGATGTGCACGCCTGGATTGCCGGCAACCGCCCCGAACTGGCCTCGCGCCTGGTATTCATTACCGGCGACATCGCCAACGAGGAGACCGTGGCTACGCTGCAGAAGACCGGAGCGCCCTGCGTGGAAAAGCCGTTTCGCGTGCAACAACTGCTGGAAGTGGTGGAAAAAACCATAGGGAAGGCCCCATGAGTGAAGATGGACGCATTCGCCTGCTGATCGTGGATGACGAGCAGAGCATTCGCAAGCTCTGCGTGAAGATCGGAGAATCGCTGGGCTTTTCCTGCGGCGAGTCAGAAAACGCGGAAGACGCGCTGGCCCGCCTGGAAACCGAGGCGCCTGACCTGATCCTGGTGGACCTGCGCATGGCGCAGATGTCCGGCCTGGAATTTCTGGAGACGGTGAAGAAGCATTCGCCGCGCACCGAGGTGGCCATCATCACCGGCTACGGCTCCATTGACAACGCGGTGCAGGCGATGAAGCTCGGCGCCTACGACTACATCACCAAGCCCTTCCGCCTGGAGGAGATGAAACTGATCCTGCAGCGCATGGCGCAGAAGGTGCGCCTGGTGCTGGAAAACCGCGCCCTGCGCGAGCGCGTGAGCACGGAGATGGGTGGGATTGTGGGCGCGTCCAAGGAAATTCATGACGTGCTGGTGCTGATTGACCGGCTGAAGGACACGCGCACGCCGGTGCTGATCAGCGGCGAGAGCGGCACGGGCAAGGAACTGGTGGCGCGCGGCATTCACTTTCGCGGCGCGCTAGCCAAGAAGCCCTTTGTAGCCGTGGACTGCGGTTCGCTGGTGCCCACCCTGATCGAAAGCGAACTGTTCGGCTATGAGAAGGGCGCGTTCACCGGGGCGCTGCGCTCCAAGGAAGGCCTGTTCCAGGCGGCAGATGGAGGCACGATTTTCCTCGACGAGGTGGGCGAGTTGCCGCTGGAGATGCAGGCCAAGTTGCTGCGCGTGCTGCAGGAAAAAGAAGTGCGGCCGGTGGGCAGCAACCACAAAAGGAAGGTGGATGTGCGGGTAATGGCGGCCACCAATCGCGATCTGGAAGCGGCATACAAGGCGGGCACCTTCCGCAAGGACCTGTATTTCCGGCTCAACGTGGTGACGGTGCACCTGGCCCCGCTGCGCGACCGTCGCAGCGACATACCCGACTTGGCGCAGTGGTTCCTGAGCCGCTACGCGCCCACCCAGCCCATCAAGATCACCACCGCGGCCATGAAGTGCTTGCGCGCCTACGACTGGCCGGGCAACGTGCGCGAACTGGAAAACTGCATTGAGCGGGCGGTGGCACTGGGCGACCAGCAAATGATTGACGTTGGCGACCTGCCGCCGGGTATCCAGTCGCTCTCCGCTTCCGGCGATTGCCTGGCCCGGGGGTTTGCTCCTCCGAGTGATTCAACCGATCTGGAAGACATCGAACGCGTCACCATCGAGCGCGTGTTTGAGCAGGTAAACGGAGACAAGACGCTGGCCGGGCAGCTGCTGGGCATCAGCCGGGCCACGCTCTATCGCAAGCTGAAGCGCTATGGAATCGGGCTGAAGGCCTCAGGCGCGGCGGCCGGCGCAGCCGAGACGCCGAGCCCGGCACGGGACATCGTGCACTGAGGCGACCTCCGCCGCCGGAAATCGGGGTGTTTGCCGACGGACGCGGTAAGCTAGGCGCCATGGCAAGGGCCGGTCCCGCCACCACGCGCGAGTATTTATCGGTAGCTGCACGCCTGGAACGCCTGCCGGTCGGGCGCTTTCATCGCCGCTTCATCACCCTGGTTTCGCTGGGGGGCTGGTTCGATCTTTATGACCTGTTCATGGTCGCCTACCTGGGAGCGGCGTTGCAGACCTCGCACTTCCTCACCCTGCACCAATTCAGCCTGCTGGTGGCAGCGGGATTCCTGGGCATGTTTCTGGGGACGGTTTTTTTCGGTCTGGCCAGCGATCACATAGGCCGGCGCAGCGCGTTTTTGATCATGCTGCTGATGTACTCCGTGTTTACCCTGGCGGGAGCGCTGGCGCCCACGGCGGAGTGGCTGATTCTCCTGCGCTTTCTGGCAGGCGTGGGCATTGGGGCTGAAATCGTGGTGATTGACACCTATGTGACCGAACTGGTTCCCAGCCGCGTGCGCGGGCGTTTTGTGGCCATCACACAGGTGGTGGGATTCACTTCCGTCCCAGCAGCGGCGGTGTTCTCGCGGGTGCTGATTCCCACGCATTTCCTGCTGGACGGCTGGCGTTGGGTGATGGTGATCGGCAGTACCGGGGCATTGCTGGCCTGGTATTTTCGGCTCCGGCTGCCGGAATCACCGCGCTGGCTGGCAGAACGTGGCCGCGCTGGGGAAGCAGAGAGGATTCTGGCCGAACTGGAAGCGGAGTCGCGCGGCGCCGCGGTAGTGCCTGTGGCTCGCACCGAAGCGCCGGCTTTGCAGTCAAGCTCCGAGCGTTTGTCGGTGCTGAGTGCCCTGGCCGAGCTGTGGCGACCACCTTACGGAAAGCGTACCGCCATGCTCATTATCTTTCAGGCGCTGCAGACCATCGGTTTCTACGGTTTCTCCAACTGGGCGCCCACCTACCTGCTGCGGCGCGGCATGCCGTTGCTGTCTTCGCTGGATTACACGTTGTTGATTGCCCTGGTGGCGCCCCTGGGACCGCTGCTGGCCACTTTCACCTCCGACCGTCTGGAGCGCAAATGGACCATTGCTGTGACCGCGCTGCTGATTGGGTTATTCGGTTTGGGATTTGCGTTCTGGAGGCAGCCGGCTCTCATCGTGCTCAGCGGCGCCCTGGTCACGCTGTGCAACAACTGCTTTTCCGCCAATTTTCATGCTTACCAGAGCGAGCTATATCCCACCCGCATCCGGGCTACCGGCGTGGGCTTTACCTATAGCTGGAGCCGCTTAAGCGCGGCCTTCACTTCGCTGCTGATAGGCGCCTTGCTGGTTCACGGCGTCGGAACAGTTTTTGCCCTGCTGGCAGCAGCCATGGTAGTGGTCGCCGTGGTGATTCTGGCGTTGGGGCCGCGCAGCAACGGCGTGCTGCTGGAAGAGCTGTCATCCTAGGCCTCGGCCTGATCTCCTGGCTAGCTGCAGCTCTGAGCTGGGGCACAGGTTTCTCCAGCCCCGCCCTTGGCTTGACTCGGCATCGAACTGAAAGCGCTGGTCGCGCGCAGGCCGATCTGGCCATGATGGCCGGCATTTCCATGGTGGGCTTCTACTTCTGGCGCCGCTACAAGAAAAAGAAGGCTGCCAGTTGCACCACAGCTGCACTGCTGGCAAAAGGCCTGTCATCTCCATCATCTGGAAGCGCATCCACTTTAAGGAGGCGGTTGCCTGATGAACTCGATGGAGGTGGCTTATGCCGGAGAAGGAAACTATTGAGCGGGCTCACGAAGACGAACGCGAGGGCAAGGCGCCCAGCACGCAGGCAGGCGAGTTTGTGCGGGAAGAGATGCACCACGTCCGGGAGGGCAAGCACGGAGCCCGCTCGCCGCAGCAGGCGATCGCCATCGGGCTCTCCAAGGCGCGCCGCGCCGGCGTAAAGCTCGCCGCTCCACGTCGAGGCAAAACCAGCGCGCGCACCAGGAAGCAGGCGCAGCGGGACTTGCGCAAAGGCAGAACGTCCCGCCGCCGCAAGCCCTCGCCGCGGCGCTCGCGTGCAGTGTCGCGGGCGCTCAAGCGCGAGGGACGCAAGTCAGCCTCGCGACCAGCCCTGGCCAGTCAGGCGCGCCGTGCGGCACGAACCCGCGGCCGTAGCTCG
>DATJFA010000131.1:0-9828 GCA_035496015.1 Terriglobales bacterium
CGCGGGCGAGAGCCTGCCCTGAGCCTGCCGAAGGGGCGCCCGCGCCACAAAATCTCAGTGGAGCTGAAACGGAGTGGTGCGAACGGCGCCTGCTGGCGCGCATTCACCGCCTGACCCTGGGCACATTGCGCAAGCAGGTAGAACCGGTCACGGCCGCGCAGTTCATGCGCTGGCTGTTGCGCTGGCAGCACATTGCCCCAGGCATGCAGGTTCTGGGCGAACGCGGTACCCTGGAAGTCCTGCAGCAACTGCAAGGCTTCGAGATTCCCGCCAGCGCCTGGGAGCGCCAGGTGCTGGGCCGCCGCATCGCCGACTACGATCCCAAGGTTCTGGACCAGCTCTGCCTGACAGGCGCAGTAGGCTGGGGACGGCTTTCGCCACATCCCGCCACCCTGGAGGATTCCGCCGAAGGCAAGCGGCGGGTAATTCCCACCAGCGTAGCGCCAATTACGTTCTACGTGCGCGAGGAAGCTGACTGGCTGCCTCCGCACACCGACCACCAGGATGGCCGCGGTCTGAGCCACGGAGCGCGCCAGGTGCTGGAATTCCTGCGCCAGCGCGGAGCTTCGTTCTTCGCCGATATCGTGCGCGGCACCGGCAAGCTGAAGGCGGAAATCGAGACTGCGCTCTGGGAACTGGTAGCCGCCGGGCTGGTCACCGCCGACGGCTTCGACAATCTGCGCTCTTTAATTGATCCCAAGCGGCGCTCCGGCCAGGGCAGCGGGCGCATGGCCCGGCCACGGCACAGCGCAGGCCGCTGGGCGCTGCTCTACCCCGGCGAGGCGGCAGAGCGCTCGCGCCAGGTGGAGGCTGCCTGCTGGATGCTTCTACGTCGCTATGGCGTCGTCTTTCGCGACCTGCTGGCGCGGGAGGCAATCGTGCCCAAGTGGCGCGAGCTGGCCATGGCTTTCCGCCGCTTAGAGGATCGGGGCGAAGTGCGCGGCGGGCGCTTCATCAGCGGCTTCCTGGGTGAGCAGTTCGCTTTGCCGGTGGCAGTGGAATCGGTGCGGGCCATGCGCAAGATGGAGCCGGCGGGAGAGACCATCACCATCTCCGCTGCCGATCCGCTTAACCTGGTCGGCATCGTTGTGCCCGGCGAGCGCGTACCCGCCATCTCCGGCAAGACGGTCACCTTCCGCGATGGGGTTTCGGTTCTGCCTCAGGAAACCTCTTCCCACGCTGCGACAGGTGACTAGCTCGCGCGCTCCCTGGTGACCATTTCCCATTAGTAATAAGCTTTTTCCCTGCTATCCCGGCAATATAGGAGCGCTATGACCGAGGCAGAGAAACAGGCTCTCGCCCTCTATGAAGATATCTGCGCCACCGGCAAAGACCGTCCCTATTCGGCAAACTCGCTGGCAGAGATGATGCGCAAAATTGCGGAGTGGCGGGCGAGCAATTCAGCGCTTAATACCCTAGGCCGCGCCAGCGCCGAAGTGCAACTGGCTTTTCTGAAGAATAGTTTTGAGTGGTTGCAGGCCGAGGCCAAGGAGTTCAGCCGGTTTCAGGTCTGTCAAGCTGTTACCGATGCGATTCAGCTCGTCCTGACCACGCTGCCCAAGCCGTTGCCCACAGAACTGGTGCAGCGGCTCCTGAGTGAGTACCGCCAGGATTTTTCCTTGACCCGGATGTATTTTCCCTTCGAGAAGTTCGTCTCCGTGCTAACGCGCGAGCAGATCACGGATGAGATCCGCGGCGAACTCCGCCGAATCCATCTGCAGTTTGCGCCCACTCCGACGGGGAAGGTAGAGGAGCATAACAAGGAAATCCGGGAACTGCTTGCCGGGCTCCTGCGGATGGCGGGCGAGAAGGAGCCAGATCCCGGACGCGGCCCCTGGTCGCAAATTGTTTTTGACGAACTTGCGGCCAAGGATGACATCACGCGCGCGGGATGGGAGGCCTTGCTGGAACACTGCCGTGCACTGGAACAGACCGTGCCCGGCGCCAAATGGAAGGCGCGAGCCGGTGCGCTGCTGGCCGCACTGGGCGAAGCCGAGGCGATTGCCGCCATGCGGCGCTGGTTAGCGCTGGGGCCCGCGCCGGGACAACCGCCCGAGGCCCGCTCGCCTATTGAGGATTCTTCCTATCAGAAAGGGGTGGTGTGGTGCGTGGCGCTGAAGGCTGAGCCGGAAACCGCCATTGCGATCGCCGATTTCGGCATTGCCTGCCTGCGCAAAGTGCCTAACCTGGGCGCCGTATCACAGAAGGTTGGATTTGCCTGCGTGCAGGCTTTGGGAGCCATGGACTGCTCTGAAGCGGTCGCGCAGCTTACGCGCCTCCGCGCCCGCATTAAATACACGGTCGCCCGGCGCCTGATCGAGAAATCCCTTCAGCAGGCGGCGGAGCGAAGCGGCCTGAGCATTGAGGAAATTGAAGACATCTGCGTCGCTCGCTATGGCCTGGATGAAAACGGAACCCGGGAAATCACTCTGGGGGACGCCAAGGCGACCCTCAGCCTGCGCGAGGATGGCAATGTGGCCGTGGCCTGGTACCACGCCGATAACAAGCTGGTGAAAACCGCGCCCTCGCACATTAAGAAGGCTTTTGCGAAGGCGGTTAAGGATGTTACGAAGCTGGCCAAGGAACTGGAGGAAGCCTATGCCGCGCAGCGGGTCCGTCTGGAGTCGTCGTTTATGGCAGTGCGCACCCTCCCCTTGCAGCATTGGCAGCAACATTTCGTCGAGCACCCCCTTCTGGGATTCTTAGGCCGCCGGCTGATCTGGATTTTCAGCAACGGCCAAGGGTGGGAGCGCTCCGGGATGTGGTGGGGCAAGGAAGTGTGCGACTGCGAAGGCAAGCCTCTGGATGCAGCAAAGGCAGAGAAGGTCCGGTTGTGGCATCCGTTTTCAGCGGATGGGGCAGAAGTGCAGAAATGGCGTGAACGAATTTTCGCATTGGGTGTACGGCAGCCCTTTCGCCAGGCCTTTCGCGAGTTCTACCAAATTACCGATGAGGAACGCGACATTAGGGCATACACCAACCGCTTCGCGGGAGTGCTGATGCGGCAGCACCAGTTCGCCAGCCTGTGCCGGGAGCGCGGTTGGAACTATCGCCTGATGGGCATGGGTTTTGACGGTGGCAATGTGCCCAACCGGAAAATTGATCCCTGGAAAATGCACGTCGAGTTCTACGTCGATCTGCCGGCGGATCGGCAACCCTCACTTCGCGACTCGGCGTTGGGCGAGCAGTCGGGCGCGGGCATCAATCTGTTCATCACCTCCGACCAGGTGCGCTTTTACCGCGAGGGTAAGGAGATCTCACTGGACGATGTTCCCGCCATCGTCTATTCAGAAGTGATGCGCGATGTGGACCTGTTCACCAGCGTGTGCGCCGTGGGCGACGATGAAGGCTGGGCCGACCAGGGCGAACGAGGCGTCGGCCTTTTTACCGAGAAATTCGATTCCAACCAGCAATCAGCAGTGCTTGCGCTGCGCGCTGATCTGCTCGGCCGCGTGCTGCCGCGCACGCCGATTGCGGACCGCTGCAAAATTGTGAAAGGCGTGCTTGAGGTGCGCGGCCAGCTAGGTACTTACCGCATCTTCCTGAACTGGGGAATTGCCATGCTGATGACCGAATCCAAGCCGCGCTGGCTGCGCATACCGCAGCAGGTTCTGAACGCTGTGGAACTCGGGCTACAGGACCTTCCCCTCGACCTGGATCACCGCACGGAAATGATTCTGCGCAAAGCCTATGTTCTGGCCAACGACTGGAACATCAATTCGCCCGAGCTGATTCAGCAACTGTCGCCCAGGTAACAATTCCCGGAAAGGTTATTCCATGCCCAAGGCATGCCCACTCGAGGGGCAACCGCCGTCTTTGGTCAGCCGTGGAAACGTGCTTCATAGACCTTCGTAATTTGAGCTTCCTTCCGCTCCTTCTTACCATGTGCGCGAGGTCTGTTTGATGTCGAGTACGGTGGTAGGCGAAGGTGAAAAGGTCATCCATCCGGTGGCGCGGCGCTGGACCCGCCACAAACTGGACGTGCCCATCCGGGTGATTGTCCACCTCGAAGACAAAAGCCGGGTAATCACCGGCCGGGGTAAGGAAATCAGCGAAGGCGGCATGGCGGTATTTGCGGGCGTGGAACTGCGGGTGGGGGATAAGATTGAAGTCGAATTCACCCCGCCCTATGGTGGGCCCATTCGTGTGCAGGGCATCGTTCGGAATCGAAACGGCTACAGCTATGGGGTGGAATTTTTCGCCGTGAATGAAGAACAGGCAGCGGAGAAAGAACGCCTGCGCGCCGCCCTCAACAGCGCCACTCTCGGCAGCTGATTCGACAGCCGCCCGAGCCGCTCAGGAAATCAACTCTGGGTTGAGCTGCGGCGCAGTTTCGCCGTCCTGGTTGCCCAGAGTGATGCGAGTGGCGCGGCGCATCTCGCGGGTCATGCCATCGGCCAGCCGGTCGCCGGCCATTACCGAGCCTGCCGCCAAGGTGAACCGCAGCGCATCGCTTGGGTCTTCGAAATAAAGGATTACTTCTTTCGCCATACCCGGTAAGCTCCTCCCCATTCACGCGGCCAACGATGCCCGCCGACTAGCAAGTGTGCTTCTGATTTTCGTGAAGTTATGTTCCGGGGGGAAGTAATCCCCTTGGTACCTCGGCGGTCCTCTGTGGATTATTAGGTTTGCTAAGGACGCGATCGCGAATGGTTAGCAGACCATGGCCGAACTTTTTCGAGCCGATGGTCAAATCTGTCTCCACCCGTTCGCCTTCCTTAACTTGCTCGCTGCAGGTCGAAGCGAGGGTCGTCGACCAGAAACCTCCGGCAGGGGCGCTGGGAGAGTTCTTCGGGCCGGGCATCGGCCAAGAAGCAAGGGAAAGCTCTGAAAGCTTTGGTGGACCTGGTCGGGATCGAACCGACGACCTCTTCCATGCCATGGAAGCGCGCTCCCAGCTGCGCCACAGGCCCACGTGAGGAAGGTTTGCAGAAAGGCAGGCAGCCCGGCCCGCCTATTTTATTGTCGCCCACACCCTTGCCTGAGTCAAATGCACCCAATTGCCCGCGGTAGATATCAGATGAGCGAGAGTTTATGCCTGGGTGCCGAATCCTGATCCGGCTGTTTTGTTGAAATGCGACAGATCAGTTTTTCCGGCTTGACATGGCAGACAAGCGGAGCTAAGTTGCATCCCAAGTTCGTGGGGTTTCACAGCCGCCGTTCGGCTTCCCGCTTCAACTAAAAAATTTGGGTTCCGGGTCGCATATGCACATGCGCTGCAGGCTGTTCGCCCTCTCCGTGCTTCTAGCGCTCTCAATTGGATATTGTCTAGCGGCACAACCACCGGGTGATGTCTCCTCTCACACCGCAGTTAGAGGTCAGGATGTGTCCCAACTGTTGCGAAAAGCAACAGCGGGCGATACACGCGCCCAATTCCTGCTGGGACGGGCGTATGAAACGGGCAACGGTGCTCCCCAAGACTACAGCGAGGCAGCACGCTGGTACCTGGAGGCGGCCAACCGCGGCCGCCCGGAAGCACAAAACAACCTGGGGCTGCTCTACACGCGCGGGCGGGGGGTGGAGACCGATTATCAGCGGGCCGTCAGCTGGCTGTTGCGCGCAGCAGTGCAGAAATACGCGCCGGCGGAATTTAACCTGGGTTTGCTCTATTCCCAGGGCATCGGCGGGCGCATAGATGAAGCCGAAGCGCTGCACTGGTATCGCCTGGCCTCCGAGCACGGCTATGCTGCGGCGCAAAACAATCTGGGGCTGTTCCTGCGGCAAGGGCGGGGCGCACCGCCCGACTGTGGACAAGCGCTCAAGTGGTTCCACCGCGCTGCCAAGAACGGCTTAGCCGAAGCGGAATACAATCTGGGCATTTCCTACGAAAACGGCTGCGGCAGAGGGGCCGATTACCGCTCGGCCCTTGAGTGGTATCGAAAGGCGGCTGAACACGGCGTGCCTGAGGCCGCCAACAACCTGGGCTATTTCTACCGCGAAGGCAAAGGAGTGCCGGCCAGCGACGCGGAGGCAGTCAAGTGGTTCCAGCAAGCGGCAGAACAGGACCTGCCTGCCGCCCAAGCCAACCTGGGAGTCATGTACCTGCACGGTGTGGGCGTGCCGCAGGATGCGACGACGGCATACATGTGGCTGGTGTTGGCCGGCAACACCGGCAAAACGGTGCTGAGCGCGCTGCATGTGCCGATAGAAAAGCTCATGCCGGCACGCCGCAACGCTCAGGTCTGGCAGGCGCAGCATCGCACCCAGTCCGGTGAGGCGCGGGCGGGGGATTCAGTGCCATTGTTGCGCTAGCGGACGGCGTCGCAATTCCACCGCAGGACCGACTTTTTACTTTCCGCGGGAAATCTGCAGTGGCCCTTCCTGGGACATCCTCCCCCTCGCTCTGCTCGTTCCAGCCACTAAAAATGCAGGTATGAGCTCATCCTGCGCGTTATTCCTCGCCCCGTTGTCACTGCGAGGAGTGACCTGAATCACGGCCTGCTTCCCCATTCGGAACTATATATGAGCCAATTCGCATCGTGTGCAGGTGCGAGTTCGTGCTCGGGATATGAGGGTCGCTTCCTCGCAGCGGCCGTTTCTAGATGAAGGAGATGAGGACTTTCTCCTGCCAAGGTTACAGCGGCTTTGTTTCATAAATAAGACGCCGGGCGCCCATCTGCAAGGTCAGCCCGGCAGGAGGCTTTTATGCAAGATTTCATTGGGGCGTACACGCGACGGTACGCTGTGGTATTGGTCACATTTTTACTACTTGGGCTGTGCCTCCCCGTGGTCGCACAAGAGACCACTGTAAAAGGCAATCTGGGAGGCACAGTCTTTGACGCCACGGGAGCAGTCATTCCCAACGCAAAGGTGACGCTGACGGGACCAATTGAGTCCCGCAATGCGAACTCTGATCCGACGGGGAACTTTATGTTCCGTCTGCTGACGCCGGGATGGTACTCCGTCAAGGTGGAGATGCAAGGCTTCAAAACGGCAGAAATCAAGTCGGTCGAGGTTGTGATCAACAAAACGTCCAGCATCCGCTTTGAGCTGCAACCTGGAGCGGTGGCGGAGACAATCGAAGTGAGCGCTGGGGCGGTAACGGTTGACACGGCCACCAGCGCGGTCGGCACCAACCTGAGCGACACGTTTTACAGCCGTTTGCCCATTCAGCGCAACGTCACAGGGTTGTTCTACGCGATGCCCGGAGTGGCTTCGGGCGGCGGGACCGGCGCAGCCAACCCGTCCATCTCTGGCGGCAGCGGACTGGAAAACCAATACGTAGCGGACGGGGTTAACATTACTGACGGGGCATTTGGCGGTATCGGAGTTTTTTCACGCGTCTACGGTCCGCTCGCGACCGGCATTAACCTGTCCTTTGTCAAAGAAGTGCAGGTCAAAACGGCGGGCTACGAACCGCAATATGGCAAGAGCACCGGAGGTCTGGTGCAAATCGTGACCAAGTCGGGCGGTAATGACTATCATGGCGCCATTGCCGGATTTTTCGGGCCGCAACAGTTTGAAGCGTCCCGTCTCAATGCCGACAGCTTCGACCGGCTTAATCAGCAGGGCCTGCTGAACCATCAGGGCGCTTACGATGTTTCCGGAGAGATCGGCGGTTATGTTCCAGGTATGAAGGACCGTCTGTTCTTCTTCGGATCCTTCAATCCTTCCTGGAATACGCAGTATAGCCAGCTGGCAAGCATGCATGGGGTGTTTTCCTATCCATTGGTTGGTAAACCCGTGGATCTGAAGCAAACCAGCTACAATTACGCCGCCAAGTTGACTTATAAGATCTCGGACAAGCACGTGTTGGAAACGTCTGTCTACGGAGATCCGACACGCAGCAATACCAGCGCATTCAATACTACGGACACGTTCAGCAACACCACCTATAGCAAACTTTCGAACGGCACCCGCAACTTGGTGACGCGCTACAACGCGACCTTGTCGCCGACCTGGTTGTTTAATGCCTCCTTCGCCTGGGGGCATAACTACCTGACGGAAGATCCCCTCGACCGGAATGCTTATCAGATTGACGATTACACCGGCTGCGGCTTTACCGGGGATACGGGCTCCACCAGTTGCGTTACCCAGCTCACTCCCGGCACCTTGAACGGTCCCCTGGGGCCGCTAACTGGTATTTATCGTCGTCAAGGTGTGGGATATACCGAAACCACTACGGGCGACAATTACTCCTTAAACTTCGACACGCAGAAGGTGGTCAACAAGCTGGGCTCGCACACCTTCAGTCTGGGCTACCACTACGAGCGCAACTTCTACCAAGGGTCACGCTTCCGCACCGGCCCGCTATTCCCGGTTACGGCCACCATGGCGGATTCCATGGGTCTCCCAGAGGCTGCCGGCCTGCTGTCGGATGCCGCCGGGTTTCAACTCCGAATCACTTCGTCAACAGGTATCTGCGGCGACGGTCTCGTAGGCTGTCCGACGATGCTTGTGCCGGGTGTGGGCTTGAAACACGTTTACCTGCGTCAGACCCGTGGCGAGTTCGGCAAGACTCTGTTCCAGACCGACGGGAACTACCATTCCGCCTATGTGAACGACTCCTGGTCACCGGTGAAGTACCTCACCGTAAACGTGGGCTGGCGATGGGAGCAGCAACGGATGCAGGGCACGCCCTACACGGACTTCCTGACCGGTGAGAAATTCCACACGCACTACACGTATACCGACAACTGGTCGCCGCGCATCGGACTTGCCATTGATCCCGTGGGAAACCGCAAGTCAAAGATATACGGCAACTTCGCCCGCTACAGCTATGCCATTCCCCTGGATATGGCCATCCGTTCGCTGAGCAACGAGTTAGACTTTCCCACCACGGCTTGGGCTCCAGTTTCCTCAGGGGGCAGCGTCGTCGTCAACTCGGATGGCACTTTGGCCAATCCCATGCTCGATGATGCTCACTTCCTCGGTGCACTCGGCGGCGCCAGCCTCTCTTCCACGACGAGTATTGCTCCTGGGACCAAGATGCAATACCTGCAAGAGTGGGTAGGTGGCTTCGAGCATGAGTTCGGGAAGGGAATCGTGGTTGACGTACGCTGGGTGGACCGCCGCCTCAAGCGTATTGTGGAGGACATGGCCGGTATCTCGCCGGAAGCCTTCCAATGCTGCCTCAACCAGTACTACCTGATCAGCAATCCGAGCGCTGGCACTGATCTGTTCGTCAACCCCATCCAGGTTGATTTCCCAGCCGGAGCGCTTCCGGTGGATGCTGACGGCGCCGTTATACCGAGCAGACTCTGCCCAACCGGGGTTGGCGGCACTGCGGTGAATTTTAACGGCGATCCGGCTGGCGACCTATGCATCATGAACCCGTCCGTTGCAGGCACGATCGGCAAAGATGGCAAACCGGATGGCTTCGTGAACCCAGTCCGCACTTACAAGGCGATAGAGGTAGAGATCAATAAAGCCTTCAGCGCCGGCTGGCAGATGCGCACGAACTATCGCTGGGCGAACCTGTCGGGCAACTACGAAGGCGCGTTCCGCAACGACAATGGTCAGAGCGATCCAAGCATCAGCTCACTCTTCGACTTTGTCCAAGGCGACTTCGGCCTGCTCGGTACCCAGTTCCAACCCGGCTGGCTTAACACCGACCGGCACCATATTTTTAATTCGTTTGTCAGCTACTCGTTCACAGAAGGCATGCTGAAGAACCTGACTCTGGGAACGGGCGTGCGCGTCGAACAAGGCGTTCCGATCAACGATCTGCGGGCCCACCCCGCATACCAGAACGCGGGCGAAATCCCGGTGGGTGGCCGCGGTGTACTTGGTCGTACCCCGACCAGCGGACAGGCTGACATCCACGCCGATTACGCCCTGAAGCTGACGGAGAGGCAGCGCCTGCACTTTGGCGCCGACTTGTTCAAC
>DATJFA010000132.1:0-9373 GCA_035496015.1 Terriglobales bacterium
TGGATTTTAGCACCACAGCCAGCGGAAGGGAGGCACGAAGGGTGGCGGAGGAGGTAACCGGGGGGCCCAATTTGTAATTGGGTAATTTGTAATTCGCAATTTGAAAGCAGGTGGGGCTGGGAATTTGGTGCGACATAACGAGTCCGTAGTGGGACACGCGAGATGCTTCGGCCCTGAAGGGCCTCAGCATGACGCCTTCCTGCGGAAGGCGCACGTAGACGTGGCGCCCTGCCCCGCCAAGCAATTTGTTCTCATTTTTGGCGAGCTTCGCTCGCCCACACAGGCGAGGCGCGTGTCCCCACACATTGCGTTTCATTTTTGGCGAGCTTCGCTCGCCCTGGACGGGGCAAAGCCCCGTCCCCACACAAATCGTCAGCGGGTGGGCAGGGACGGCATGCCGGGATAAGGCGGGTGCGTGCCGAAGATGGTGGCGGCGGGCTGGCCTACGGTGTGGATGACGAGGAGAGCGGGATAGTGGTGGGCCTCGGCTGATTTGGTGACCTCGTCGTCGTCGAAGCCGATGGCATAGTCGGCGTATTTGGCGGGGTCGGCGAGAGCGCGCTGCCACATGCCTTCCTTGCCCCAGATGCTGGGATCACCATGATTGCCCTCGTGGATAACGCGACTGAGGTGGATGCCGGCATCCTGCAGCGCGCCTACGTGCCCGCCGATGTACATGAGGAAAGTGGAGTTGGGGGGCAGGAAGCGTAGGTATTCGGCCAGGCTGCGCTCGAAGGCGACGCGGGTGCGGGCGTTGGCGACGGCTTCCTGGAGGCAGATGGGTTGGGCGTGCCAGGCAAAGCCGTAGCTGGCGCCGACGAACGCGAAGGCTGCGATGGCGGCGGTGATCTGCCAGCGTTGCTGTGAAATCCGCTGCAGCCCCCAGTGGAGCAGGAAGGAAAAAAAGACGGCAAAAGCGGGCACAAGCTGCAGCCCGTAACGCACGTTGTAAAAAGAGAACGGCCACCACATGGGCATGAAGATGGGGACGCCACCGTAAGCGATGGACAAGGCATAGAACGGGAGCGGAATGAGAAGCAGCAGCCAGGCGCCCAGGCGGCGATAGTAGGCGAGCAGGAGAACGATGCCGGTGGCAGCGAGCGCGAGCCATGGCCTCTCCAGCGGACCTTCTGTCTGATTCAGCTCGGCGGACTTCACAAAAAAGATGGCAGCGGTGCTGAGGCTGTGGTAGCCGGGATGGCGAGCTTCGCCCGGCTTGGAGGTGCGCTGCTCGATGCCGCGGGCGGAATAGGGGCCGCGGGCAAAGTCCAGGGGGTCGCCATAAATGGCGGCGTTGTAGGCGAACCAGAAGGCGGGAACGGCGATCAGCAGAGCGGCGAAGATGAGCACGGAACGGCGGAGACGGGGCTGCGGCTGAGGCGAAGGTTCTCGGCGCAACAGCAAAAGCACAACAACGAGTAAGAACACGCAGGCGGCGAACCAGCCGTCGTAGCGAGTGAGCATGGAGAGTGCCAGGCAAATGCCGCAGCGGACGAGCGAACCGCCGGCGTTGGCTTGCTCAGCCAAGTCGGGGGAGTAGCGCTGACGTATGAAGTCTGCAAGAAAGATCACTGCCCAGACGAACAGAGCCAGGTACAGAGTCTCGGTCATGGCGGTGGACTGCATGTAGAGCAGGTTGGGATTGGCGGCGAAGATGAGGGCGGCGAACCAGGGGGCCAGCCGGACGGGCCAGGGTGCAGGCTCGTTCCATAACGAGGGAGCCAGGCCGTCCCGAACCAGGCGGAAGATGCCGATCGCGCCGGCGACGTAGGCGATCATGAAGGGCCAGGAACCGCCCAAGCCGGTTTGCCAGGACCAGTCAGAAAAGATGAAAGGAATAATGAGCAGGTGAGGCAAGGGCAGCCAGACCGTGCCTAATTGCTTCAGGCCGGGAGTGCGGGAGTCGAAGACGCGGCGAGCGATGTTGATGTGGGCCACGGCGTCGCCATAGAGCAGGACCTGGTTGTGGCGGAAATACCAGAGGAAGGCGATGAGGGAGGCGAAACCCGCGATGTAGCCGACCAGAATGATGGTGCGCAGGCGGGGATCGGGAGGTGTGGCGGGAGTGGGCCGCGCGGCTTTCATTCCAGGTGCGTGAGCTCGCGGAAAATCTGGAAGCGGGCATCAATCTGTTTGCGGGTCAGGTTCTGCAGGCGCTCGGTGCCAAAGCGTTCCACCGCAAAGGAGCCCATGACGCTGCCGTAGAACATGGCACGCTTGAGCACTTCGCGGTTGAGCTCGCCCTGGGAGGCGATGTAGCCCATGAAGCCGCCGGCGAAGGAGTCGCCGGCACCGGTAGGGTCAACCACCTCCTCGATGGGGAGAGCGGGAGCACGGAAGGGGTGGTGGCCGATGCCGAAGGCGCCTTCACGGAAGAAGATAGTTGCGCCGTACTCACCGTGCTTCATGACCAGCGCTTTGGGGCCCATGGCGAGCACCTTCTGGGCGGCGCGGGGCAGATTGGTTTCGCCGGCCAGGGACTTGGCTTCCGCATCGTTGATGATTAGCACATCCATCAGTTTCAGAGTTTCCAGCAGCGCCGGGTGGGTGTTGTTGATCCAGTAATTCATGGTGTCGCCCCCCACCAAGCGAGCACCGTTCATCTGGTGACGCACGCTGGCCTGCAGGGTGGGATCAATGTTGCCCAGGAAGAGGAACTCGGAGTCGCGATATCTCGTGGGCAGCTCGGGGTTGAAATCAGCGAAGACGTTAAGTTCGGTGGCGCGGGTCTTGGCCTCATTGACGTTGGCGCCGTATTCGCCCGACCAGAAGAAAGTTTTGCCCGCTGTGCGCTGCACGCCGGAAATATCCACGCCATGGCTTCGGAGGACGTTTTCGTGCTCGGCGGTGAAGTCGTCGCCGACCACACCTACCACGCGCACGTCGGTAAAGTAGCTGGCGGCCAGGCCAAAGTAGGTGGCGGTGCCGCCCAGCATGCGCTCGTGGGTGCCGTAGCGGGTGGTGACGGTGTCGAAAGCAATGGAACCGACGGCAACAATGCTCATCTAGGCATTGGCTCCCTGGTCGAAATATTTGGTGAGAATGAGCTTGAGCTTTTCGCGGGTGGCGGCGGGAATCTTATCGCGCTCGGTGAGAATGGCGTGACGCAGCGCCGAGCCGCACTTGCAGGAGCGCTTGCCGGGCGTAGCGGCCACGGCGGCGCGAATGACCTTGCAGGCGTTCTCCGCGTTTTTGAGCAGGACGGCGACCACCTGGTCCACGGTAACGGAATCGTGCTGCGGGTGCCAGCAGTCGTAATCGGTGACCATGGCGGCGGTGACGTAGCAGATTTCGGCTTCGCGGGCGAGACGAGCTTCCTGCAGGTTGGTCATGCCGATTACATCCATACCCCAGCTGCGGTAAACGTTGGATTCGGCGCGGGTGGAAAACTGCGGGCCTTCCATGCAGAGGTAGGTGCCGCCGCGCTTGCCGACCACGCCGGCCTTGCCGCAGGCTGATTCGAGCACGCGCGACATCTCGGGACAGACCGGATCAGCCAGGGCCACGTGGACGACGATGCCCTCGCCAAAGAAGGTGTCGACCCGGTGACGGGTACGGTCGAAAAACTGGTCGGGAATGACGAATTCGGTGGGCTTGTGCTCTTCCTTAAGCGAGCCCACAGCGGAGACGGAAATAATGCGCTCGACGCCGAGCTGGCGGAAACCGTAGATGTTGGCGCGGAAGTTGAGTTCGGTAGGCAGGATGCGGTGGCCGCGGCCATGGCGGGCGAGGAAGGCTACGCGCTTCCCTTCCAGCTTGCCGGTGACGTAGGCGTCAGAGGGGTCGCCAAAGGGCGTCTGCAAGCGTACCTCCCGGACCTCGCTGAGGCCGGGCATGGAGTACAAACCGCTGCCGCCAATGATGCCGATTTGGGCTTGCGCCAAGAATCCTCCCGCTACTCAGGGGCAAACTGGCGATTATAAATTATGCGCCACGAGCAACTCGGGCGCGAGTTGGCAGGCGGGAAGCGAGCCAGCACACCGGTAAATATGGGTTTGGCAAACGCCTGAAAAGGCGAGGCTTGTGCCCTGACCAACTCCGTCGTAAGCCGCTCCGGTGGCGGCTTACGGCTGGCGGTAGATGGCAGCCCACCCGCTAACCGCAGTTCTCATCCTAAATAGCGTCCCAATTCCTGCTCGGCATGGTCGGGAAGACCTGTTTCTCGGCGCCTGGTGACAAGGCGACCGCGTCCGGTACAGGAGGGGGACAAGGAACGGATTGGAGGATTAGGACCCATGAAACGAATTTTAGGACTGCTGGTTGTCCTGGCGATGGTAGTGGCGGTGCCTGCGCTCTACGCCCAGGAAGAACATGGCGAAGTCGGAGTGTACGGTGACTTCACCCGGCTCTCGCCGGCAGGCAACACCAATTTCACCGGGTTGGGTGGACGCTTGGGATTTAACGTGAACGATCACCTTCAATTCGAAGGTGACATCGGGTATGACTTTGCGAAAAATTTTACCAGCACCAGCGACAACGGACTGAGCACGTCCTTCGGAACCTCGCGCTTGCGGTTGCTCCGCGGGCTGTTCGGGCCGAAGATTCAGACCGGAGTTGGACCGGCGAGAGTCTACCTGGTGCTGAAAGGCGGATTCCTGAACTTCGGCGTGTCGCACAGCGGAGCGAGCCAGGGCTTTGTCAACTCCTTTGGCGGCGTTCTTAACGGCGACACCAACGGCGTGTTTTATCCGGGTGTTGGTGCGGAGTTCTTTATCGGGCACGTTTTCGGTCTGCGCGCTGAGGCTGGCGACATGATGTATTTCGACAATGGCGCCAACCACAACCTGAACGTCACTTTCGGGCCGGTCTTCCGCTTCTAAGCGGGCCAGACAAACCATCGCACGAAAAGGGCGCCTCTTTCGGGAGGCGCTCTTTTTTTTATTTTTCCGAGCTTCAGCCGGCAGGCCACGTGTTACCATCGCGCGCACAGGGTGGCTCCCCCTCCACCGCGTCGCGGTCCGCATGGTTAACTTCGACTTCTTCCTTCCGCACCTGACATCCACTGGACGCTCGTTGCTGCTACCCCTCGCTCTGCTGGCAGTGGCAGCGGCCGGCTCTCTACCGGCGCATGCCCAGAGTAGCGATGAGGCGCACATCGTCCCGATGAAAAAGGCGGCACAGAAAACCGCGCCCGCGAGCAGCACAGAAGGTGAGGCGTCGCTCAAGGTGCACAGCAAGCCGTTTCGGGCGGACGTAGACCTGGTGCTGGTGCCGGTGACGGTGACCGACTACATGAGCCGGCCGCTGGTGGGATTGAGCAAAAATGAGTTCACGCTCTATGAAGACGGCACGCGGCAGCAGATCAGGTCATTCTGGTGCGACGACTCGCCCATCTCGGTCGGCGTGCTGCTGGACGTGAGCAAGAGCATGACCGACAAGCTGGACGTGGCGCGGGAGGCGCTGGGGAAATTTTTCGAGCTGGGAAATCCAGAGGACGATTATTTCGTGATCACGTTTTCCGACCGGCCAACGGTGGTGGCTGACACCAGCCAATCCATTGGTTCGATACAAGGCCACCTGGCGAGCGTGGCAGCAGGCGGGCACACGGCGCTGCTGGATGCCATTTACCTGGGGGAGGCCAAGCTGCGGCACGCGCGCTACAAGCGGCGGGCGCTGCTGATTATTTCTGATGGCGGAGATAACCGCAGCCGGTTCACGGCCAGCGAACTGAAGGGCATGGTGGAAGAAGAGGACACGACGCTTTATGCCATCGGCTTGTTTGACCGGGTGTTCAAGACGCCGGAGGAGTGGGCGGGCAAACGGTTGCTGACGCAGATAACGGAGGCGACGGGCGGGCGCACGGTTGCGCTGAACAACCCCAGAGAATTGCCGCAGGCGGCATCGGAGATCAGCGTGGAGATGCGCAACCAATACGTGCTCGGCTACCGGCCAACTAATGTGGCGCGCAACGGCAAGTGGAGAAAGATCAAAGTACGGGTGAACCTGCCCGCGAAAACAGCGCAGCTGCAAGTGTATTCGAAGAGCGGGTACAGGGCGCCGGTGGAGTGAGTCGGTTGATCCTGCGCGGCGGGCAAGCTGCGCCGCTCTCCGGCTTTATCCCGGCGCAGCTTTCTGTTAAATGAGGAAATGCCTTGCTACTTGCTTAAGGGGTTCGACAGCCGCTTGGAGATCAGCGTAGCGTGCAAGTCACCCTTCTTATCGTAAGCGCCCAGGCAGATGACACGATCATTGTCCTGAATCTGATCGGCAGTAATATGATTCACTTTCTTGCTGCCGTGTTCCTGACTGGTAATAATGGTCGAACTGTCATAGTGAACCGTCTTCTCCGTGTTTGAGCCGATCTTGCGCACAGTCAGGGTCGCCTTATCTTTGTTGCTACGGATGACAATCCCCTCCCAGCGAGCTTCCTTAGCGGCTTTGCCTTTCTTTTCGCCGGTCTGCTGGGAGGGAGCCTCCTTCGCTGCTCCAGCATTGGAACCTTCCTGCGTTAGTACCGGAATGGACAATGCCAGGACGAACGCGAACCCGAACCATAAAGCGAATACTTTTGTGAGCATAGCGATCTCCTTCGCATGACAACCTGCTGGCGGAGCGAAAGCATAGTCTCAAGTCCCGATAAACGCAACTGTGGCGCTTGCGAATGTGCTTGTGCTGGAATCAGGCCTCGTACGTCGACTTGCCGCCGACCATGGTGCGCTCCATGGGAATGCTGAGCAGCGAGGGGATCGGCACGGGCATGACGCCCCACTGAGGCGGGCGCGTCGCTGGCGCGCAAGATGCAAGACCTGAGCAACGAGAGAACTCCCTGGAACCGAGGTTGAGGCGCAAATAAGCACGGGGTCCTTCGACTCCGCGGACTGATTCGCAAGCGAATCAGTCCGCTTCGCTCAGGATGACAAAAGAAAAGATGACAGAAGAAAAGATGGCGGAGGACAACACGGGATGACGGAGAAAAAGGCTGCTGGATTCGCGGAAATCAGTGTTGATCCGCGGCTAAAAAATTACGGTTCGTACATCCATTTGCCGCCGACCATGGTGCGCTCCACGGGGATGCTGAGCAGCGAGGCGGGGTCAGCGCGGAAGGGGTCGCGGCCGAGAACTATCAGATCAGCCAGCTTGCCGGGCGAGATGGCGCCCTTGATGTTTTCCTCGAACGAGGCGTAGGCGCCATTGATGGTGCCGCAGCGGATGGCTTCTTCCAGTGTGATGCGCTGGTTGGCGCCCCAGACTTTTCCTTTCATATCGGCGCGCGTGACCTGCGACTGCAGCCACATCATGGGATCGGAAGGGCTGGCGGTGTAGTCAGAGGAATCGGTGGGGCGCAAGCCGGCGCTGAGGAAGTCGCGCATGGGGAACATGTGCTGGAGGCGCTCCTCGCCGTAGAAGTGCATGACGTCGCCGTGGAAGTAAACGTAGCAGGAGAAAGGCACGGGGATGACGTTGAGCGCCTTCATGCGCTGGATGAGCGACGGGTTCAGCAGGGTGCAGTGCTCGATGCGGTAGCGCGGGTCGCGGCGGGGCAGCTCGCGCTGCACCTGCTCGTAGACGCCCAGGATTTCGTCAATGGCTAGGTCGCCATTGGCGTGGGTGCCGAGCTGCCAGCCGGCGGCGTGGGCCTTGCGTGAATGTTCGTAGAGGTCTTCCCTGCTGCTCACCTGCAAACCCTTATAGTCGCCCATGCCGATATAGGGCTGGGAGAGCCAGGCGGTGCGCTCGGAGATGGAGCCATCGGCGTATTGCTTGATGGCGCCCAGGCGCACCCATTCGTCGCCGAAACCGGTGTGGAGGCCGGCGGCGAGCATCTGGTCGAGCGCCCGCACCGTGATGTGGGAATAAATGCGCAGGCGCAGATCGCCAGCGTCGCGGGCATCCTGATAGCCCTGGAGGTTCTCGGGCGTGGCATCGGCATCGCAGGCGGAGGTGACGCCTTTGCTGGTCATCATCTGAGAAATCAGCTTCGCGCCGGCGCGGTAGTCGTCGCGGGTGGGCTTGTAGGCGATGAGTTTCTCGAAGACGGCGGTGGCGCGGTCGCCAACGTGGCCGGTGAGGTGGCCGGCGCTATCGTGCTCGAAGCGGCCGCCGGGCGGGTCGGGAGTTTTTTCGTCCACGCCGGCCAGCTTCAGCGCCATGGAGTTCACGAACACGGTATGGCCGCCGCGATGGCGCACCAGCACGGGGTGGTCGGGAACGGCGTCCAGGTCCTGGCGTGAAAGCGGGCGAGGAGTCTTGCCATCGTCGTAAAGAAAGCCAAGCAGCCATTGGCCGGCGGGAGTTTTGGCGGCGCGCTGGCGCAAAGCTTCTTGAATTTCGGAGATGGAACTCTTGTCGCAGGCGACCATGCGCAGGTGCTCAACGCCGGATTCAACGGGATGAGAGTGAGCGTCGTTGAAACCGGGCAGCACTGTTTTACCGGCGAGGTCAATCTTTCGGCTGCGTCCGGCGGCGAGATGGAGCACGTCGTCGTTGGAGCCGACAGCCGTGAAACGGCCGCCGGACATGGCCACCGCCTGGGCACGCGGGAGCAAGGAATCCACGGTCCAAATGTTGCCGTTGTGGAGGATGAGTTCAGGCTCTGTGCGCTGGAGGGGCAAGAGCGCAAAGGCGCCCAAGCCGGCGAGGAAGTTGCGGCGAGTGGTGGTCATTATCGGTATGCGCCAGCCATTCTACCCGGCGACTCTCAGTTTCCCTCTCAGAAGGTGTAGCGCAGCGAGAACTGCTGGACGCGCGGCGCGGTCAGGGTTCTGCGATACAGACCCAGGGCCGGACCGTCAGCCGAACCGTTGTCCAGGGAGGTGATGGTGTTGTCGTCGAAGCGCACCGAGTTGGTCACATTGAAGACCTCCCAGGAGAACTTCAGCGCCTGATGCTCGGTGATGCTCCAACTCTTGGCCAAGCCCATATCGGTGCCGAAATAGCCCTGGCCGCGGAAAACGTTGCGGCTGCCGGCCTCGCCGGGATAAGGGAAGCGCACGGGTGTCTGTGTAGTGAAGATCCCGCTGGACACCACCGACGGGTCGGGGAATGCCTGGGGCGCTCCCGAGGGACTGAAGAAGAGCCCGGAGGAAACGGGCCCGGTCTTCACCATGTGGCTGTTGAAGAAGAAATTGTTGGTGAAGCCGGTGGTGTCAATCAGGCTGAAGGGGAAGGCGCTGGTCCAGCGGGTGAGCCCGGAGAGCTGCCAGCCGCCGATGACAGCGTCGAGCAGCTTGCCCGATTGTGCGGCGAAAGCTTTCCCTTTTCCAAACGGCAGTTCGTAAACCCAGCTGGCGGTGATGACGTGGCGGGCGTCGAAATCGGAAGGCGAATAGTTGAGGCGCGGATTCCAGGAATTTTCGATGAAGCTCATCACCGTGGCGCTGCCGATGGGGATGGAGCTGGTGGTTGAGGTGGTGCCCTGGGGGTTGGTGCGCTC
>DATJFA010000133.1:0-2052 GCA_035496015.1 Terriglobales bacterium
AAGTACTTCCAAAGCGTCCTGGGATAGCCGAGTGCCTTGGCCTGCTCGTCGCCGATGAGCGCCCGCGAAATGCCATAGCAAAGATTCACGCTGCAGCTGCGCCCGGGCTTGAAGCCGCGCACATACTCGTAGGAGGTCTGCATCAGCGCATTTACCAGGGCGCGCGAATCGTCGTCGGGGTGCGGCTCGAAGGCGAAGATCAGGTCGAGCAGGCGGTGGCCCTCAAATTCGTCGGCCACCAGCAGCTCGCTTTCCACGCCCAGCAGATAACCGGCGTAGCGCCACAGGTGGAGCAGGGCTTCGCGCTCCAGACGGTTGAAGCGGTAGCCAATGCGGGTCAGGCCGTCGAGCACGCCCACGGAAAACATCAGGTTGGTGCCGGCCATGTGGCACTGGTTGACGGGCGCGCCCCAGGCATCGGAGCGCCATTGGCCGGACTGCAGAAGCAGCCGCCGCACCTGGGCGTGAATCAGGCGCACGCGCACGGTCATGGCGAAGCCTTCCGAAAAGCGGGCGAGGCCCTCGGGCTGGCAAACCGCGAATACGTAGCGCGTGGTGTCCTTCAATCGCTGCGAGGCGCGATGCACCAGCTGACCGGAGAGCGCCAGCGGCTTGTTGCCCGCGGGCCAGCTATAAATGATGGGCAGGGAGAGCATGGCCAGCACGGCAAAGCCGAGGCGGCAACGCATAAATGTGGCGCCGCCCAGGTTGCAGCGCTCGCGATCCACCCAGAAGGGAACGTCCTCCAGTTGGCGAAACAGCGCGCGCAAAGATTCCGGGGCGTTTGGGACCGCTTCGATGCCTTTGGCCAGCGCCAGCTCCAGCAAAGCCCGCCATTCCGGTTCCGGAATACGGGCGAATTCCTCCATCACGGCGTCCGCCAGGGGATCGGTGCGCCAGAGGAAATCCACGTACTTCTGCGCCCGCGTGCCGTGTGCGGCGCCGGCGGTTTCGAGGCTGCAGTAGGCCGACGGGACGCGGTACTTTGCTTCCGTCATGAAATTGGCTCGCTATTGGAGTGAAAGTACCACGGCGTCGGCAGGCATTTGGCTTGCTGAGTTGGGTTCAGGTTACGAGCGTAACTTCGGATAACAAATGTTGTTCATGAGAATCGCCTGCTCAAGCCATACTTCACGCTCGACCTCAGTGCCCGCCTCCCATACAATCTGGCGAAACCCATGAGGCGCACGCGCAAGCCTTGACCCGCTCCCAAATCAGCAAGGCTGGCTTGTTCTACCTGGTGTGGGTGATGTTCTCCTACACCACAGGCGGCCCCTTCGGGCTGGAAGACCAGGTCACCAATTCCGGCCCGGGGATGACCCTGGTCTACCACCTGGTGCTGCCCCTTTTCTGGTGCATCCCCATCTCGCTGGTGGCAGCGGAGCTGACCACAGCCATGCCCGTGGAAGGTGGCTTCTACCGCTGGACGCGGGCCGGCTTTGGCGACTTCTGGGGCTTCCTGGCGGGCTGGTGGAACTGGTCGGCATCGTTTCTGCTGGGAAGCAGTTATGCCGTTCTCTTCAGCGACTATCTGAAGTTTTATTTTCCTTCCATCGTGGGCTGGAAACACTACCTGGTTTCGCTGCTGCTGATCGCGCTGATCACCTACGTTAATGTGCGCGGCATCCAGCTGGTGGGCAAGCTGGCGACGTTCCTGGAATTCATGGTGCTGCTGCCCATTGTGGTGATGTGCGCGGTGGCCCTGGGCAAGTGGCAGCACAACCCGTTCACGCCGCTGGTGCCGCCGCACAAGCCGCTCTTCCAGGTGTTTGGCGTAGGGCTGGCGCTGGGACTGTGGCTCTATTCCGGTTACGAGCAGCTCTCCACCGTGGCCGAGGAAGTAGAGGACCCGCAGCGCACCTACCCCAGAGCGCTGGCCTGGGTGGTGCCGCTCTCGATTGCTACATATTTCCTGCCGACCCTTTGCGCCCTGGGCGCGCTGGGCAACTGGCAACAATGGCACACGGGATACTTTTCCGACGCGGCGGAGTTGATCGGCGGGCGCTGGCTGGGCCTGTGGATGACAGTATCGGCGACCATTGCCAGCGTGTC
>DATJFA010000134.1:0-6373 GCA_035496015.1 Terriglobales bacterium
GCTAATACGACTCATCGAACCTCCCCGTCCAATCGAGGGATCAGACGGAAATCCAGGCATGTTGTTCCTGAAACCTTCAGTCTAGATGCTGGGCTTTTTTTCGGTCAAGTTTCGGCGTTTTTGGGTAGTGGTGCAGTTTCAAACTGCACCACTACCCGTTTTTCCATCGGGAGCCGCCAGCCGAAACCCTGAGCTTGTTGAAGGGGCTGGCGCCTTGGCGGCGTGAGCCGCCAGCCGAATCGTCTGGTTAGCTGGTGTCAGGCCCACCGCCGCGAGGCTATCAGCCCCCGGCGAAACCCCGAAGCAAGTGAGAGAACTGTTGAAGACACCCGTGTTGACGATAAAGGAAGAGAGTTGCTATATTTTAGTAGTTCCGCGAGTCAAGGTTGGCTTGCCTGTGTGTGTTCGCTTTCGCCGCTGGAAGTGTGGGCGGTGGAGGCGATCCGTTGTCTGTGGCAGCTTTTGCTTTAACCGCCTGAGGGTGAAAGCCCGCAGGCGCCCTCGCTGAAACAAAAGCCTGCGCTGCCTTCCGCCACTTCAATTCCGGCGCTGTGCCGGAAAGATTTCGGAAGGGTATGCAGGCCGAGGCAGGCGAAACGGAGTACCTCCGGCTCGAGCCGTAAGCTGGTTCGGGAGCGGCTGGGTGCCACCGTCGCCAGACCCAGAAGGAATCCCTAAATCTCCTCCCCAGCGGGAGGAAGCATGGTTGGGCAGCAATGCCAGCCAGCCCCTGCCGGGGGTCAAGCGGAGCGTGCTGGAGTCTGCGACCCCTGCCGCCCAAGGCGGAATTACGAAGGAGTGCAAGCGTGCCTACATTCAATCAATTGGTTCGCCGGGGACGGAGCAAGCCGCGTTACAAGACGGCCAGCCCGGCGTTGCAGGCCTGCCCGCAGAAGCGTGGCGTCTGCACTCGCGTTTACACGCAGACCCCGAAGAAGCCGAATTCGGCGCTGCGCAAGGTGGCCCGCGTGCGCCTGACCAACGGCATTGAGGTCACAACCTACATTCCGGGCGTCGGGCATAATTTGCAGGAGCACTCGATTGTGCTCATTCGTGGCGGTCGCGTGAAGGACCTGCCGGGTGTTCGTTATCACGTGGTCCGCGGCACCCTGGATGCGGTGGGAGTGGCCAACCGCAAGCAGAGTCGCTCGAAGTACGGGGCGAAAAGACCCAAGTAGTTGTCAGTACCCAGTACCTAGTACCCGGTCAAAGGGTACGGACGGGCGGCTGGAAGCCGGGTACTAAAAGCGAAAAGCCGCCAGCAGGAGTTACACGCTACATGCCAAGAAAAGGACATATCGTCAAGAAAGAAGTAGAGGCGGATCCGGTGTTCGGCTCGACCCTGGTAACCAAATTCATCAACTCGATGATGTGGGCGGGGAAAAAGAGCACGGCGGAAGGCATCTTCTACGAAGCCATGGGTAAGTTGCAGGAGAAGGGCGGCGACGAATCGCTGAAGCTGTTCAAGAAGGCAGTGGAGAACGTCAAGCCGCTGCTGGAAGTGAAAACGCGGCGAGTTGGCGGCGCGAACTACCAGGTTCCGGTCGAAGTCAACCAGGACCGGCGCACTTCGCTGGCCATCCGCTGGCTGATTACCTACAGCCGGGGACGCGGTGAAAAGGGCATGGTGGACAAGCTCTCCAACGAGTTGCTGGACGCGGCCAACAGCCGCGGCGCTGCGATAAAGAAGAAAGAAGACGTGCACCGCATGGCGGAGGCCAACAAGGCTTTCGCGCACTACCGCTGGTAAGACAAAAGGGAAACGGACAAGAAAAGTGGCGAGAGAAGTTCCATTAGAGCGTTGCAGGAACATCGGCATCATGGCGCACATTGATGCCGGTAAGACCACGACGACGGAGCGCGTCCTGTTCTACACGGGGCGCACGCACCGCATCGGCGAGGTGCATGAAGGCACTGCAACCATGGATTGGATGGAGCAGGAGCAGGAGCGCGGCATCACCATCACCAGCGCCGCCACTACCTGTGTGTGGCGCGAGATCCGCATCAACATCATTGATACGCCCGGACACGTGGACTTCACCGCCGAGGTGGAACGTTCGCTGCGCGTGCTCGATGGCGCCTGCGCCGTATTCGATGCCGTGCACGGCGTGGAACCGCAGTCGGAGACGGTGTGGCGCCAGGCCGATAAGTACGGCGTTCCCCGAATTTGTTTCATCAACAAGATGGACAAGATGGGCGCCGATTTCGAGCACGCCATTGACACCATCCGCAAGCGCCTCAATGCCCGCCCAGTAGCCATTCAGCTTCCCATCGGACAGGAAGACAAGTTCAAAGGCGTGGTGGATCTGTTCGCCATGAAGGCCATCATCTGGAGAGATGAGACCCTGGGCGCCGAGTTCGTAACCCAGGACATTCCCGCCGAGCTACAGAAGAAAGCCCATGCTTTCCACAGCCAGATGGTGGAGACGATCGTAGAGAACGATGACGATCTGCTGCACAAGTACATGGAAGGCGAAACCATTTCGCCGGAAGAGCTGAAAGCTTCGCTGCGCAAGAGCACCATCGGGTTGAAGCTGTTCCCGGTTATCTGCGGAACCGCGTTCAAGAACAAAGGCGTGCAGCCGCTGCTGGACGCGGTAGTGGACTACCTGCCTTCGCCTCTGGATATTCCTCCGGTGGAAGGCACCGACCCGGACTCGGGCAAGCCGGTGATCCGCAAGGCAGAAGACAAGGAACCATTCTCCGCTTTGGCTTTCAAAATAATGACCGACCCCTTCGTCGGCCAGTTGGTGTTTATCCGCATCTATTCCGGGCAGCTCAAGACCGGAGATAGTGTTTACGTGGTCAGCAAGCAGCGCAGCGAGCGCATCGGGCGCCTGCTTAAGATGCATGCCAACAAGCGCGAGGAAATCAGCGAGATTTACGCGGGCGACATCTGCGCCGCGGTGGGCCTGAAGAATGTCACCACCGGTGACACCATTTGCGACAAGAACCATCCCGTGCTGCTGGAATCCATCGAATTTCCGGCGCCGGTGATCTCGGTTGCTGTCGAGCCTAAGACCAAGGCCGATCAGGAGAAGATGGGCATCGCGCTTGCCCGCCTGGCCCAGGAAGACCCCACCTTCAAAGTGAACACCGATCCTGATAGCGGCCAGACTATCATCAGCGGCATGGGTGAACTCCACCTGGAGATCATCATTGACCGCATGATGCGCGAGTACAAGGTTGAAGCCAATGTCGGGAAGCCGCAGGTGGCTTATCGCGAGACCATCCGCAAGCCTTCGCAGGCCGAGGGTAAGTTCATCCGCCAGACCGGCGGCCGCGGCCAGTACGGCCACGTCAAGATCAAGTTAGATCCGCAGGAACCGGGCAAGGGCTACGAGTTCGTCAACGACATCGTGGGTGGTTCGGTCCCCAGGGAATACATCAAGCCGGTGGACCAGGGCATTAAAGAAGCCATGGAAGGCGGCGTGCTCGCCGGTTACGAGATGGTGGACATCAAGGCCACACTCTACGACGGCAGTTACCACGACGTGGACTCGAGCGAAATGGCGTTCAAGATTGCCGGCTCGATGGCCTTCAAGGAAGCCGCGCGCAAGGCCAGTCCGGTGCTGCTGGAGCCGGTGATGTCGGTAGAGGTGGTGGTGCCCGACGAGTTCATGGGCGACATTATCGGCGACCTGAACTCGCGCCGCGGGCGGGTGGAAGGCGTGGAACACCGCGCCGGATCGCAGGTGATCAAGGCCTACGTTCCGCTTTCGGAAATGTTTGGCTATGCGACCGACATGCGCTCGCGCACTCAGGGACGCGCCACCTTCTCCATGCACTTCTCGCGTTACGAGCAGGCGCCTCAGTCGGTGGCGGAGGAGATTGTGGCCCGGGTGCAGGGCAAGACGGTTTCGAGGTAATTGGGACAGTAGTCCCGTGAAGAGAACTTATACATAGCAGTCCCCACTGGGGGACATATGGAGCTAAGAAATGGCGAAAGAGAAATTTGAGCGCACCAAGCCGCACGTGAACGTGGGCACGATCGGGCACATTGATCATGGCAAGACCACGCTGACGGCGGCCATCACCAAGGTATTGTCCAAGCACAACCCCAAGGTGGCGTTCCGTTCGTTCGATTCGATTGACAACGCGCCCGAGGAGCGGGAGCGGGGCATTACCATCGCGACCGCGCACGTGGAGTATGAGACGCCGAATAGGCACTACGCCCACGTTGATTGCCCCGGCCACGCCGACTACATCAAGAACATGATCACGGGCGCGGCGCAGATGGACGGCGCCATTCTGGTGGTGGCGGCCACCGACGGGCCCATGCCGCAGACGCGCGAGCACGTGCTTCTGGCGCGCCAGGTAGGCGTGCCCTATATCGTCGTGTTCCTCAACAAGTGCGATGCGGTGGACGATCCCGAGCTGCTCGACCTGGTGGAACTCGAGGTCAGGGAGCTGCTCAAGGGCTACCAGTTTCCCGGCGACGACGTGCCGGTGGTGCGGGGCTCGGCGCTGGGCGCCTTGAACGGGGAAGAGAAGTGGGAAAAGAAGATTGACGAGCTGATGGAGGCGGTGGACAAGAACGTGCCCCTGCCCAAGCGCGATATCGAAAAGCCTTTCCTGATGCCGATCGAGGACATCTTCTCGATCTCCGGGCGCGGCACGGTGGTGACCGGCCGCATCGAGCGCGGCAAGGTGAAGGTGGGCGAGGAAGTGGAAATCGTGGGCTTCCGCGACACGCGCAAGACGGTGGTGACCGGCGTGGAAATGTTCAAAAAGACGCTGGATGAGGGCATGGCGGGCGACAATGCCGGCCTGCTCCTGCGCGGCACCGCCAAGGAAGACGTGGAGCGGGGCATGGTATTGGCCAAGGGCGGCTCGATTACGCCGCACACCAAGTTTAAGGGCGAGGTGTACGTGCTGACCAAGGAGGAAGGCGGGCGGCACACGCCGTTCTTCAAGGGCTACCGGCCGCAGTTCTACTTCCGTACGACGGACGTGACCGGAGTGGCGGAGCTGCCGGCGGGGACGGAGATGGTGATGCCGGGGGACAACGTGAGCCTGGCGATCGAGCTGATCACGCCGGTGGCGCTGGAGAAGGGCTTGCGCTTCGCCATCCGCGAAGGCGGGCACACGGTGGGCGCAGGCACCATTTCGGAGATTATTCAGTAGCTGCTAGCGACTAGCTTCTAGCTACTAGCTAGAGACTAGAAGCCAGGAGCTAGAAGCTGAAACCAGGCGGCAGGCAGCACGCCGCAAGTTCTTTACTTCAGCGGCTGGTAACGGCGGGGCTGAGGAAGCAGAGGAAACGTGAACGGAAAAGAGAGAATTCGGATTCGCCTCAAGGCGTATGACTACCGGGTGCTGGACCAGTCCACCAGCGAAATCGTGCAGACGGTGAAGCGGACTGGCGCCAACGTAGCGGGACCGATCCCCCTGCCCACGATGAAGAACAAGTACTGCGTGCTGCGTTCGCCGCACGTGGACAAGAAGTCGCGGGAGCAGTTTGAGATCCGCACGCACAAGCGCCTGGTGGACATTCTGGAGCCGACGCCGCAGACGGTGGACGCGCTCATGAAGCTCGACTTGCCTGCGGGCGTAGATGTGGAGATTAAGGCATTTGGCAAGGAACACAAATAGCTGATTAGCCGCTGGCTTCTAGCTGCTAGCTAGGAGCTGGAAGCTAGGAGCTGGAACTTATGGCAGTCACGGGAATCTTAGGTAAAAAAGTCGGCATGACGCAGCTGTTCGACAGCAATGGCGAGGTCCACCCCGCCACGGTGCTGAAGGCTGGTCCCTGCGTGATAACGCAGCGCAAGACCTCCAACAAAGACGGCTACGAGGCCGCCCAGATCGGGCTGGTTGAGTTCGTTAAGCAGTCGCGGCTGAGCAAGGCCGAGGTTGGGCACCTGGGCAAGAACAATCTGCCCCCGGTTCGGCTGCTGCGCGAGGTGGATATTGAGGTTGAGGCAGCCGGAGGGGATGGCGACCAGAGCAAAGTGGGCGATCGCGTGCTGGTGGACATTTTCGAAGGCGAGAAGTTCGTGGATGTGATTGGCACGAGCAAAGGCCGTGGTTTTGCCGGGGTGGTAAAACGCCACCATTTTGGCGGCGGCCCCAAATCGCATGGCTCGATGTTCCAGATTCCGGGCTCGATCGGCTCTTCGGCGTTCCCTTCCCGCGTGTTCAAGGGCATGCGCATGTCGGGGCACATGGGCACCGACCGGGTGACGATGCGTAACCTGCGGGTGCTGGGAATTGATAAGGAAGAGAACCTGCTGGTGGTAGAAGGCAGCGTGCCCGGTCCGAACGGCGGTTACGTGCTGATTCACAAAGCGAAGAAGCCGCCCAGAGAGCGTCGCGGGTTCGCCGGTGCGGGAACGGTTGATCCGCTGAAGGCTTCGAAGCGGCAGGCGGC
>DATJFA010000135.1:0-4907 GCA_035496015.1 Terriglobales bacterium
GTGAGACTTGTGACAGTTCTCATTGCTGCTGCCGGACACTAATCATCAACAATCGCTAACAGCCAACTGTGTCCTTCGGACCCATATTGGGGGCCAAATTGCCCCACTCCGTGCCGATAATCGGCTGGGCCAAATAAAAAAAAGCAGTCGGTGGAGCGCCCAAGCCAGCTGTCAGTCGTCCGGCCCCTCGGATTTGTTGCCCGATTCTGATGGCTGTTGCCCTCGTTGGCCCCCTCCTGGTTGCCCCGTCCCGGGCCCTTGCGGCCCGTATCTTGGCCCCATCAGCCCTAGTTGATTGATTTCCTGCGGCGTCTGGGGCTGTTTGCCGGGATCCACTTCGGTCTGGTAGCCGGGTTCCACCTGGACGGTACGCGGCTTCTCGGCCAGGCCTTCCACCTCGACCACGCCTTCAAACACCTGCACCGTGGTTCGGCCTTTCTTATTAACCTGCACGGAGAATCGCGTGCCCCGTACCGTTATGACCGCGCTTGGCGTGCCCAGCCGAAACGGCGGAGTCTCTCCCAGCCGCTTTTTTATGTTGGCCAGGATTTCCCCCAGGAACATTTGCAGAAAGTGACCCTCGCTGGTTGCGGGCGACTTGAGAACCAGGCGGGTCTTGGATTTCACCAGCACCTGCGAACCATCCGGCAAAAGCAGGATTACGCTGCCTTTCGCGGTTTCTATGGTGGTTTCTGCCGGCAATACCATGCCGCGCTGCGCCGCAGCCGCAGCTCCCTGCGGAGGAGTCACAGAAACTTTGCCTTTGACTTCAGCGACCAGCGCGGAACCAGGTGGCATGGTGAGCGGCTGCGGCTCTGGCTGCTGCAACGCCGCCAGGGGAAAGGCCAGCATGAAACCCAAGGCGATATGAATGGCTATGCGCTTCATGCTGTGCCCTTCGCGGCTGCTAATTCCCTGCTGGCAGCCAGTCGGATTTCAAAGACGGTGCTTCCGCCCTCGCTCTCCACCCGCACGGAGCCGCCATGCTTTTCGGCAATGCGCTTCACAAAGGCCAAGCCTAATCCCCACCCGGGCGTGCTGCCTGCCACCCCCGAACCGCGATAGTGAGTGTCGAACAGCCGCGGCAGTTCCTCGGCCGGCACGGGCTCGCCCTGGTTGTGCACCGACAGCACCATTTCATCGCCCTGGCGCCGGCAGTGCACCGTCACGTCGGTGCCGGGCTTGCCATACTTGATGGCGTTGCTCACCAGATTCAACACCGCACCCTCAATCAGGGTTGCGTCCCCCTTCACCTCATACGATTCACTGCTTTCGAAAACCAGACGGGCGCTGGCTGCTGCGGCCAGAGGCTGCAGAATGTCGAACACCTGCCGCACCGCGTTCTCCAGTTTGACCACTTCGGAGCGCATCGGGCGCGCGCCCGCGTCCAGGCGCAGGACGTCGAGATAGCTATTAATCAGCGCCAGCAGACGCTTGGACTCACGGAAGATGGTTTCAGGAGCCTGCGCACATGCGGGTGAGCCGGGGTACTGCATCATGAGATCGGCAAAACCCTGGATGGACACCAGCGGCGTGCGCAGTTCGTGGGTGATGAATCCCAGGGCCTCCGCCCGCGCCCGATCGCGCTCCACGCGGGTACGCAGGCTTGCCAGTTCGACCACCGTCCCGCCAGCAGGAGAAATGGTGGTAGCGGGCAGCGGCACTATGCGCGCCAGGTAAAGTTCGCCGTCTATATAGGCTTCGCCTTCCAGACCTGACCCTTTTGGGGCCAGCGGCGCATCGTCTTTAGGTATCAGCCGCGCGCGCACTTCCTCCAGCTTCAGCTCCGGCCGCACCGCCTGCCCGAACCCGGCAGCAAACGCACGATTGTGCAGCAGCAGCCGGCCCTGCTCATCAAAAATAGCGACCAGGTCCTGCGTGGTTTCGAGGAGGGTTTGGTGTAGTTCGTAGAGCGAACCCAACTCCGCCTGCAGGCGGCGCAACAACTCCAGCTTCCAGGAGAGGTCATCGGTGTCGCCCGAAGGCGTGCTCTTGGCGCGCGTGGCCAGCCATCCCCGCAGGTCCCCCAGTTGCTGTGTGAGGCTGCGTTCCACCAGCACAAAGTCCAGGCTATAAACCGCCACCGGTCCCAACAGGACCGCCACCAGCAAATGGCCAGCGGGCAGGATGCGCGAGACCCACAGGAACACCAGCAGGCCCGCTCCATAAGCGCAGGCCGCCAGAAGCGGCAGCCAGGCCAGGGAGATCCACCCGCGCCGCCGCCGGAAAAACCACACCACCAGCCCGCAGGTAAGCAGCAGCACCAGCAGCCTCAGCGCCAGCGACAGCGGACGGAGCATGCGGCCGGCAAGAATGCTGTCCAGGATTTGGGCGTGCACCAGCACTCCCGGTGAGGGTGCAACGCTGGTCAAGGGAGTGGAAATGCGGTCTCCCAGTTCCGCCGTGCCGAAGCCCACCAGCACCGGCCTTCGGCGTACCGTCGTCAGTTCCTTGTCCTCCAAAACCGTGGCGGCGGATATGGTTTCAAAACCGTCACGGCGGAAGGCAATCGGCACGAGGATGGGCTGCGCAATCAAAACCGAACCCTCGTCCGCGCTTGGTATGCCATTGGCGGCCAGAAATGCGGCGGTGCGCTGCGGCGCCACACGCCGCGCCACCGCCACCGCGAACGCCCAGCGCGAGCCGTCCAGCGCCAGTTCGCGCGGAGGAAAGCGCCGGCACACGCCGTCGGAGTCCAGCACAGCCTGCCCATGCCCGACCGTAGCCGCCTGGGCAAAGGCGGGCAGGGGTTCTACCCAGCGTGGGCCGTCAGGATACGATCCGATTTTGTCGGCAAGCACCGCGCGCCCGCTGGCCCGCAGCGCCCCGGCCAGCGCGGCATCCGCTTCCGCCGACTGCGGCTCGGAAAGCAGGATGTCCAGCCCGATCACCTGCGCGTCCGCCTTGGCCAAATTGTTTGTCAAGCGTGCCAGCAGGCTCCTCGACCATGGCCAGCGGCCGAATTTCTGCAGGCTATCGTCATCAATGAGGATCACGACCACGGGCGAGCGCTGCCCGGGCGCAGGCGCCAGGCGAAAGTAGCTGTCGGTGAGCCGGACCTGGGCGTCGCGGATTCCGGGAATGGCGGAAAGCGCCAAAACCAGGACGCACAGCACCAGCGATAAGCCCAGGTTCCGCCGCCAACCCCGCCGCCCTTCTCCCTCGGCTTTCATTTCTTTTCCAGCGACTGCAGGTCAATGCCCAGGCGCAGCGCCTTCTTGTAGAGAGTTTTGCGCTCGATTCCCAGGCGCCGTGCCGCTTCAGACTTGTTGCCGTGCGTCAGTTTCAAAATGCGCACAATGTGCGCGCGCTCCAGCTCCACCAGGCGATCGGGCGCAGCCGCCGGCGCTTCCGGGTACAAATTTTCCTGGGTACGGCGAGTTTCCGTCTCCACGTCGGCGCGGGTGATCTGCCCGGTAGGCGCAAAAATGGCCAGCCGGTTTACCGTGTTTTCCAGCTCGCGCACGTTGCCCGGCCAGTTCATTTCCTGCAGCCGGCGCACGGCATCGGGCTCAATGCTGACCTCGCGCTCGTTCTTCTTGTTGAACTGCTGCAGAAAGTGCCGGATAAGCAGCGGAATGTCCTCCCGCCGTTCCTCCAGCGCTGGAATGGCAATCTGCACCACCGCCAGCCGGTAGTAGAGGTCTTCGCGAAACTGCCCCTGGCGGATCAACTCCGGCATGTGGCGGTTGGAGGCGGCCACGATGCGCACATCCACGGGAATGTATTTGTTCGAGCCCACCCGCCGCACCTGCTGCTCCTGGATCACACGCAGCAGCTTCACCTGGAAGCCGAGGGTGGTCTCGGTTACTTCGTCCAGAAACAATGTGCCGCCATCGCTCGCTTCCACCAGGCCTTTGTGCGTGGCGTTGGCCCCGGTGAACGCTCCCTTTTCGTGGCCGAATAGCTCGCTCTCCAGAATCGTTTCCGTAAAGGAACCGCAGTTCACCGGAGTGAAGGGCTGCTGCGCGCGCTTGGAGTGCTGATGGATGGCGCTCGCCACCAGTTCCTTGCCCGTGCCGCTGGCCCCGGTGATGAGCACATTCACGTTGCTGGCAGCCACCCGCCCGATCGCCTTGTAGATGGCCAGCATCTTGGCGCTGCTGCCGATGATGGCTGAATCCTGCACCGCCGTGGCCGGTTCCTCCGCTGGCTCCTGTTTCTGCGCCCGCGCGCCTCGCGCCCGCTGGCAAATGGCGCGAATCTGCTCGATGGTCAGCGGCTTGCTTACATAATCCACGGCGCCTTCCGCCACCGAGCGGGCCGCGGTTTCCACGCTCACGTGCGCGGTCATGATCACTGGGTACAGGTCGGGCTTGAGCGCCCGCAGGCGGCTCAGCAGGTCAATGCCGTTGACCGCGCCCAGGTAGACATCCACCATGGCCAGGTCGGCGTCGGCCTCGGCCAGGTAACGTTCCGCCTCTTCTGGGCGCACGAAGGTTTGACATTGGTGCCCTTCCGCCGTAAAGGCTGCCTGCAGGAAGGCGCAGGTGTTCGGCTCGTCGTCAATCACGATCACGCGCATAGAAGCAGTTCTCAGTTCCCACTCCTGACTACCGTTTCAAACTAGCAACTACATTGCCATCCTGAGTCGCAACTCCACCCAGGCGGGTTGAACCGCTGCACTCCTTCCCGATCGCGCCGCCGGCTTTCCTGTGGGCCCGTGGCAGTCCACGCACGCGGTTGGCGTCGGCTTGTAGAACAGCACCTGTTTCCCGGCCACCAACCGCAGGCTCTTATGGCAGCCTTCGCAGCGCACATTGCGGTGCGCCCCTTTCAGCGGGAAGGTAGTGCGGGTTTCGTGGTCGAACAGAGACGGCTTCCATCGGCCGCTATCGTGGCAACTGGCGCATGCCGTTGGTTGGGCGGAGCGGGCAAACTGCCCGCCGTGAATGTCCTGGTGGCAC
>DATJFA010000136.1:0-2879 GCA_035496015.1 Terriglobales bacterium
CGGAGCAACAGCGGCAGCAATATAGTTCGCCGGGCTAGCCGAACCTGGCAACTCCGCCCAGGGTATAAATTCTCCCCTCACGTTCCTGAGCAGCACGGTCGGCGCAAGCTGCTGCGCATCCGGTCCGCCATTCGCCAGCAACAGGTCAGGCCAGCCGTCGCCGTCGAAGTCCGCCGCCAGCGCCTGCATCGTGGGGTGACAGCCGCTGAGTCCAGCCTCGCGTGTCACTTCCCGGAACGTACCGTCGCCCTGATTATGGAACAGACGCGGTGTGGCGCAATTCGCAGGCGTTTGTGGCTGGAGAAACCAGCGTGCCGTCTCCTCCAGCGGGGCATGCGCCGTGACCAGCAGATCAGGCCTGCCATCGCGATCGTAGTCAAAGAAAATGGAACTGTATCCCTGGGCGCCTACGCCGGCCAACCCGGCGCGCTCAGTCACGTCCACAAACTTGCCTCCGCCCTGGTTCCGAAACAGGCGGCCCGGACGTCGCCAGAACTGCACGAACACGTCAGGAGTGCCATCACCGTCATAGTCAGCTACCGCGCAGTCCACCGCCGTTTCGGCAGCGACCAACCCCGAGGTGCTGGTAACATCCACAAAGTGCGGTCCGGTATTGCGAAAGAGACGTACCGAGCTGCTGGTTCCCGCCGCGCCCACCTCCAGCAGGTCCAGCCTGCGACTGCCGGTGAAGTTGCCGAAGCAGGCACGCATAGTCGAGCGCTTGCCCGTCAACCCCATGGCGGCAGTCACGTCCACAAAGGTGCCGTCACCCTGATTATGGTAAAGAAGGTTTTGCCCGCTGCCGCCCCATCCCGGCCGCACCAGGTACAGATCGGGACGGCCGTTGCCGCGCAGGTCCACCCAGAACGGCTCCCAGACATCGTGGATGCCTGCCAGGCCAGCGGCGAGAGTCACATCAACATACTTGCCTGCCTGCCATCGATAGAGGGTGAAATCCGTTCCGCCCACGGCCAGGCCAGCATGGCCGTCTCCTGCGAAATCGGCCCAGGCGGCACGCCCGTCAGCACGCACGCTCGTTTCTATTCTTGTAGCCCGCGCCGGAAACTCGGCAGCCACCCGCTCACGCACGTGCAGGAGGCCCACTTCCCTCCCTACGAATCCGCCCAATGATTTGCTGTTCCAATACGACAACAGCATGGAGTCCAGAGCTGCCCGCTGCAAGGCGGTCAGCGGCTTGCTCGGGTCGGGCAGGATGTCGCCTTCCGAGAGCACTCCCTTCGACGTCAGCTTGCGATCCGCTCGGTACTTAGCCAGCACCTTATCAAAGCTGCGCTCCGCCTCCGCCGAGCGTCGCCGCAGAAAAAGCGTATATCCCAACAAAAACTCGGCCTCCGCCGAGCCTAGCCGGGTGGCAGCGCGAAAATCATTCTCCGCGCGGGGCAAGTCACCCTGAGTCAAATCCAGGCCACCTAGTTCCAAAAGCGGCCCGGCCTGCTCCGCGTAAATCTGCAGCTCCCGCTCAAACGCCTGACGCGCTGCCGGTAAATCGCGCGGAGCTCCTGGCGCGTTTACGGATAACAGCCTGCCCAGCTGCCCATAAGCACGCCCGCTCTCCGGATTCAGTGCAATCAGGCTGCGCAGCTGCTGTTCCGCTTCCGCATACTCCCCCAGCTCATAGAGGCAGCTGCCCAGGTAATAGAGCGAATCCTCGTGGGTGGGATTAAGCCGCAGCGCCTCGCGATAGAGTTCAGCCGCCCGCGCGAACTCACCTTTCGTGCGCAACGCGCTCGCGCGGTCATAGGCCGCCCAAAAAGTCGCCACGCGGTCCCGTTCCTCAACGCTGACATCACTGGCCGCACGGGCTTCCTTTGCCGACTGGAACTTCGCCCCCGTAATCAGCGCTGCGCACACCAGGAACACCCCCGCCAGCCATGCCGCCGTGCGTCTCATCGCGGCGCCTCTTCAACGGTCACGATCTGGTTGGCCGGAACGTGCTCCAGAACGCGAACGATGCCGCTGGGAAAAGTCACCGTGATACGCTTCACTTCCCTTTCGCGATTCAGTCCGAAATGCGCTTCCTGGAAGTTCTGCGACAGGTAGGACGCCTGCCCGCCGATCTGGTCATATTGCTTCTGCCCGCCGGCCTCGATTTCAATCTTTGTGCCCAAGCCGGTGCGGTTGCTCTTCGCGCACTTCACCCGCACCTTGATCCAGTTGTTCTGGTTGCCGCCGTCGTTGCGCAACAGCATCGGCCGGCCTTCCTGATTGACGATGAACACGTCCACGTCGCCGTCATTGTCGTAATCGGCGAAAGCCGCGCCCCGCCCCACATGCGCCTGCTGGAACACGGAGCCGCTAACCGCTCCCACCTCAAAGAAACCTTCCTCCGGGCGCTTCTGCCAGAACAGGAAATTCTTCATGGGCACCAGGTGGCGCGGGTCTTTGTCGTCCTGAAAGGTGCTGCCGTTCACGACCATCAGGTCGAGCTGCCCGTCGTTGTCATAGTCGAAAAAGGAAGTGCCCCAGCCGATGGAATTGAGCGAAATCTGCCCCAGGCCCACGGTGTCGGCCACGTCCTCAAACCGCAGCGGCCCAGGCTTGCCCCCGCTTGCGCGCGTGTAGCGAAGGTTGTCGAACAGCGCGTTCTGCTGCGCGATCCAGTGGGTGATAAAAATGTCGGGGTCGCCATCCCGGTCCCAGTCGCCTACCGCCAGCCCCATGGCGCCGCGGTAGTCGGAAACCCACGCCTCGTGCGCAATGGGCTTGAACTTGCCGTTGCGGAGGTTCAGGTACATGGCGCTTTCTGAAACATCGTTGGCCACATACAGGTCGGGCCAGCCATCGCCGTTGAAGTCGTACCACACCGCCGACAAGCTGCGCCCGGTGATGTCCTGAACGCCCGCCTGCTTGCCCACTTC
>DATJFA010000137.1:0-2462 GCA_035496015.1 Terriglobales bacterium
AAGCGGCAGATGGAGCGGGCGCAGAAAGAGTATTACCTCAACGAGAAGATCAAGGCCATCCAGAAGGAACTGGGCCGGGGCGAGAAGAGCGAGTTCGACGAACTGAAGAAGAAGGTTGATGCCGCCGGCATGCCCAAAGAAGTTCACGAGAAGGCCATCCAGGAGCTGAAGAAGCTGGAAGCCATGCCGCCCATGTCGGCCGAGTCCACGGTTTCGCGCAACTACCTGGACTGGCTGCTGGCGGTGCCGTGGAAGAAGCGCTCCAAGGAAATCCGCAACATTTCCCGCGCTGAGAAGGTGCTGAACGAAGATCATTATGGGCTGGAGAAGATCAAGGAGCGGATCCTGGAATTCCTGGCCGTGCGCCAGTTGGTAAAGAATCCCAAGGGCTCCATCCTGTGCTTCGTCGGACCTCCGGGTGTGGGCAAGACTTCGCTGGGCATGTCCATCGCCAAGGCCACGGGCCGCAAGTTCGTGCGCATGTCGCTGGGCGGGGTGCGCGATGAGGCTGAAATTCGCGGCCATCGCCGCACTTACATTGGCGCTCTGCCCGGCCAGATCATCCAGATGATGAAGAAGGCGGGCACCAAGAACCCGGTGTTCATGCTGGATGAGGTGGACAAGATGTCCATGGATTTCCGCGGCGATCCCTCGGCGGCGCTGCTGGAAGTGCTCGACCCCGAGCAGAACTTCATGTTCGTGGACCACTACCTGGACGTGGAATACGATCTTTCGCAGGTTTTTTTCATCGCCACCGCCAATGTGATGCACACCATTCCGGCGGCCCTGCAGGACCGCATGGAAGTGCTGCGGCTGCACGGCTACACTGAGGCGGAGAAGATTGAGATTGCCAAGCAATTCCTGGTGCGCAAGCAGCGCGACCAGGCGGGGCTGACAGAGAAGAACATCATCTTCACCGAGGATGCGATCACCGGTATTATCCGTTCCTACACCCGCGAAGCCGGAGTGCGCAACCTGGAGCGCGAAATCGGCAACGTTTGCCGCAAGGTGGCGCGCCGCGTGGTCAAAGAGGGCGAGACTTACACGATTAAAATCAACTTTGACAATATCGAGGAATTTCTGGGCGTGCCCAAGTTCCGCGACCTGGCGGTGCACGAAAAGAACGAGGTTGGCCTGGTCAACGGCCTCGCCTGGACAGAGGTAGGCGGCTCCATCCTGACCACGGAAGTTACCGTGGTTGACGGCAAAGGCAAGCTGCTGCTGACCGGCAAACTGGGCGACGTGATGCAGGAATCGGCGCAAGCGGCCATGTCTTACGTGCGCTCGCGCGCCAACCGCCTGGGCCTGCCGCGCGAGTTCTACCGCAACCTCGATATCCACGTGCACGTGCCCGAGGGCGCCATTCCCAAGGACGGTCCGTCCGCCGGCATCACCATCGGCACCGCCATTGCCAGCGCGCTGAGCGGCATACCTGTGCGCCGCGACCTGGCTATGACTGGGGAGATCACACTGCGGGGCAAGGTGCTGCCCATCGGCGGCCTGAAGGAAAAGCTGCTGGCAGCGCACCGCGCCGGGCTGTTTGAAGTCATCCTGCCCAAGGAGAACGAGAAAGACTTGCCGGACGTGCCGGAGAACCTGCGCACCGCCATGAAACTGCAGTTCGTGGACACCATGGACCAAGTACTGGCCCTGGCACTGGAGCGGCCGCTGCCGGAAGTTGGCGTCACCGGCGCGCAGCCGATGGCGCCCCCGCTGCCCGCGCCCTCGGTCGATCAACCCTCCGCGCACCAGTAGAACCAAGCCACTTTTTTACCCGGCCCGCCGAAAGGCGGGCTTTTTCGTTGCGCCTCCGACGAACTGTGTGGGGGCGGGGCTCCGCCCCGCCCTGCACGGGGCGACGCCCCGTGCCCACACACTCACGAATCTGCCCCAACAGTCCTGCTGGGCCGAGTTCCGCCCTGTAACAAATCCGCACAGATTGCATTTATGGGTGTGATCCCGCACATGGAACACGTGGAGAACCGCAATGATTGAAGCCAAAGTTACTCTTACTCAACCACTTAGGAACCATCGCCAATTTGTGGCTCACAGCGGCAGCGGCCATCACCTGCTGATGGACGACGCCGCCGGGGCCACCGGCCCCAAGCCCATCGAACTCGTCGCCGTCGGCTTGGCCGGCTGCACCGCCTTCGACGTCATCACCATTCTGCGCCAGAAATACCACCAGCACGTCACGGGCTACGAGGTTCGGGTGGAAGCCGACCAGGCGGAGCGCCCGCCTCAGGTGTTCACCGATGTACGCATTCACCACGCGATTACCGGGTATGACGTGGACCCGGCAGCGGTGGAGGAGGCCATCTGCCTGTCGGAAGAAAAGTATTGCTCGGTGGGTGCCATGGTGAAGCAAACCGCAGCCCTGCACACCACCTACGAGATCGTGGCGGAGACAGGCGCTGAGAAGCCACAGCCGGTAGCCTCCTAACCGGCGGAAAGTTGGCCGC
>DATJFA010000138.1:0-8814 GCA_035496015.1 Terriglobales bacterium
TCCGCTGCGCTTCGACCCGGAGCGCTTTACCCCTCAGGCTAAGGCCGCGCGGCCTAAGCTGGCCTATTTTCCTTTTGGCGCGGGGCCGCGGCAGTGCATTGGCGAATCCTTTGCCTGGATGGAAGGCGTGCTGGCGCTGGCCACCATCGGCCAGAAATGGCAGCTGCGGCTGGCGCCCGGCCAGAAAGTGGAGCCGCAGCCGCTCATCACCTTGCGTCCTAAGCATGGTTTGCGCATGAGGGTGGAACCGCGAGAAGATACGCAACGTACTAACGGGTGACGAGTGCGCGTTGCGAACGTCAATAGAGAGGGCCTGGTACCGGTATAACATCGCGAACACCATACAAACCTTGCCGTTTCGCCCGGGTTGAGAAGAGCCGGGTCGGCCAAGTAGAACTGCGAGGGTGCCATGGATCAACTGGGCTGGCTGGCACAGGACTTCCGCTATGCCGTGCGCGGACTGCGCAAGGATCGGGTTTTCGCGCTGCTCGCCGTTTTCGCCCTTGCCCTCGGCATTGGAGCGACCACCGTAATCTATAGCGTCATTGATTCGGTCCTGCTGCATCCGTTCCCCTACACGGGGGCTGACCGGCTGGTGAACCTCTATGTGCACGATGTGGACCGCCCTCCCGAGGACTACGGCCAAACTTCCAATCCGACGCCTGCATTTCTGGAACTGCGCAAGCAGTTGTCCGTGTTCGAGGATGCGATGGGCGATGGCGGCGCCGACATCTTCTACAGCATTGGCGGCCGCACCAAGCTGGCGAACGGCCACTTCGAGACCCCGAATACTTTCGAATTTCTCGGCGTAAAACCTATGCTTGGGCGGCCCATCACCGCCGCCGACACCCGGCCCGGGGCGCCGCCGGTATTTGCCATGAGCGCCCGGATGTGGCGCAAGGAATTCAATTCCGATCCAAAGGTTCTTGGCACTACCTTCACCTTGAACGGCGAGCGCAGAACCCTGGTGGCCATCATGCCGCCCCGTTTTCTGCTTGGTGATGCCGACATGTGGCTGCCCTACAACATTTACGGCAGCGAGACCAGCACCGGGCATAAATGGTGGTGGACGCTGGGGCGAATGAAGCCCGGAGTAACCGTGGCGCAAGTGGCCGCGCAATGGGAAGTTGTGGCGCGAAGGCTGGCGAAGGAGTATCCGCACGACTATCCCAAGCAGTTCACCACGTCGGTGCACACGCTTCTGGACGAGGTGATACGCCAGTTCCGCAGTGTGATCTACATGCTGGCTGCGGCGGTCGGCATGCTGCTGCTGATCGCGTGCAGCAATGTCGCCAACCTGCTGCTGGCGCGGGCCACTGCCCGGCAAAAGGAAATTGCTATTCGCGCCTCGGTGGGCGCCAGCCGCGGCCGCATTGTCCGTCAATTGCTGGTGGAGAGCTTCGTTCTGGCCCTGGCGGCCTGCCTCATCGGCTGCGTGTTTGCCTACTTTGGCTTGAAGCTGGTTATCCGGGTCATCCCGCCGGACACCATCCCGGCCGAAACGGAAGTGGCCATGAGCGCCGGTGCCCTGGGATTTGCGCTGCTGGTGGCTGCTCTCACCACTTTGTTGTGCGGCCTGGCTCCCGCGCTCTATGCCGTCCGCGGCGACCTGCAGAGCCGGCTGAAGGACAGCAGCCGGGGCGCAGCCACCGAACTACGCCGGGGCAAGCTCCGCTCCGCCCTGGTGGTGGGAGAGGTGGCGCTCTCCATCATGCTGCTGGTAGGCGCCGGACTCATGCTGCGCACCCTGTTCGCGCTGGAGCACGTCAACCTGGGGATGAATCCGCAGAGCGTCCTGGTGGTCTCAACGCCGCTTCCGGAGGCCCGCTACAAGACGCCGCAGCAGCGCACAGCTTTTTTTCAGGAACTCCTGCGCCGGGTGACCACCCTGCCGGGAGTGGTGTCCGCCAGCCAGTCCCTGGGCCGGCCGCCATTCGGCGGACCTATCAGCAACGTAACCATTCCGGGAAGGCCGCACTCCGCCCCCTGGCAAACTATGGTGCAGTTGTGCAGCGAAGGATATTTCCGCACTCTGCAGATTCCTCTTATGCGCGGCAGGCTGCTTTCGGAGGCGGATGTGGCTTCCGGCCGGCGAGTAGCAGTTATCAACCAGACGCTGGCCCGGGGTTATTTCGGCAATCAGGATCCTCTCGGCCACAGCATGAAGTTTAATGCCCTCGACGAGGAGCCAGACCTGCCCCATAACGCCTACTTTGAAATTATCGGCGTAGTCGGCGACGCCAAGAACCAGGGACTGCAGGATTCCACCATGCCGGAGGCGTTTGTTCCTTACACCGCCATTGCCGCTCTTAGCGGAGAGATTCTGGTGCGTACCGCGGTTGACCCGCTCTCCCTTCTGCCCAGCGTTGAAAACCAGATCTGGTCCGTGGACCCGAATGTGGCCACTAGTGACACCGGTTCGCTGGAAGGCATCCTGCAGCGGAACGCCTATTCCAAGCCCGAATTTGGCATGATCCTGATCGGTATCTTCGCCGCCATAGGCCTGGCGCTGGTGGCGGTGGGGGTGTTCAGCGTGATGTCCTATTCCGTTTCGCTGCGCACCCACGAAATAGGAATTCGCATGGCCCTGGGCGCGGAGCGCGGGGCCATTTTGCGCATGGTTCTGCTCCATGGCCTGACGTTGATTGGGACCGGAATTCTCCTGGGTGAGGCAGCGAGCGTTTTCGTCACCCGCTACATGGCCAGCCAACTCTGGGGCGTTTCGACCAAAGATCCCGTGACTTTCTTTGCTGTGGTGGCCCTGCTGGCCGCGGTAGGATTGGCCGCCTGTGCGGTCCCGGCAAGGCGCGCGACGGGAGTAGATCCCCTGATCGCTCTGCGCTACGAGTAGCAACTCCGCCGGGTAGAGACGCAACTGGTTACGTCTCATTTCTGGAATACTTCACCTAATTCGGCGGCAGACCGTCCAGGAATTGCCGCAGGAGCGGCAGCGCGGCGTCGCTCTGTTCGAAAGCAGCGTAGTGCCCGCCCCGCGAAATAACCCGCAACTGGCTGCCCGCAATATTCTGCCGCATCAATTCGGCGTCGGCCATCGGGGTGAGCGTGTCTTCGCTGCCCACCAGCAGCAGCGTAGGCACGTTGATGGTTTTCAGGGTCTCCATCGAATCGGGCCGCGCGGCCATGCCGCGCTGCACCTGGGCGATATCTTGGGGCGACATCTTCATCATCATGCGCTTGGCGGCCTGCGCCAGGTCCGGCCGGCTCTGGTGCGTGCTCTCGCCCAGCAACTTGGGAAGCATGCTGTCAATAAAAGGCTCGGGACCGCGCTGCAGCACATCTTCGGCGGCCTTCAGGCGATTGGCGCGTCCCTCTTCCGTATCCGCCTGGGGGCGGGTATCGCTGAGCACCAGCGCCCGCACGCGCTGGCGGTGATGGCGCCAGAATTCAAACAGGATGTAACCGCCAATGGAAACTCCCACGAATACAGCCCGCCCAATGCCGGTCTCGTCACATAGACGCAAGAGATCGGCCGCGTGCTTCTCCATGGTGGCGGGACCCTCACCCACCTCCGAGTCGCCGTGGCCCCGCAGGTCAGGCAGAAGCACGCGATAGCGCGTGACCAGACGCTCAGCAATGGGCTTCCAGAATTCGTGATGCGCCGGAAAGGGATGCAGCAATACCACAGGCGCGCCTTTGCCCAGAACCTGATAAGCGATTTCAGCGTCGCCGCTTTTGATCCGCTCCATGGCGGGATTATTTAAACATAGAGTGATATAGAGCGCAGACGGCGGTCCCAGCTACTAACTACCAGCTACCAACTACTTGCGAAGGCTACTTGGCCGCCGTGGTGGCGGCCTCGCTCTCTCGCGCACGCGGACGACGTTGTACGATCAACTGAATAATCGCCAGCAGTGTGATCAGGCTGATGGTGATCAGCGAACCCACGCAATACTGGCACCACGTCTGCAGAACGCTGGCTTCAATGTGGGTCAGGTAGAGCGAAAATCCCAGGGCGCCGATCGAAGCCACGGCCATCAACCGCCAGTACTTCAGGCCTTCCACGACGAACAGGAAGATGTACCCGATTATGCCGATCAGGGCCACAGGCACGCCGAAGATAACCGAATAGGGCCCGCGGTTGACGGCGCCGCAATCCCAAATGTCGTTGATGCTGCAGGGAGTCACACCGGTGCTGTAGTGGATTTGCAGGGCGCGCACCGCCAGGTACACGCCTACCACCGTCAGGGCCATGATTACGCGTCGCATGCGCCGGCCTTAGCTGCTGGTCACGTGCTGGCCCGCAGCGGGAGCGGCCAGCAACTGCGGTTCGTCGGGCATGACGATCCATGCAATGACGTAGGCCACGGCCACCATGCCACCGGTCAGGAATGCCGCAATCAGCCAGATAACCCGCACCAGGGTCACGTCAATGTCGAAAAATTCGGAGAAGCCCTGGCATACCCCGGCAATTTTGCGGCCCACACGCGGGCGGACCAGCCGTTTGCGCGCCACCACGCCGCCCACACGCTTGCCGCAGTAGGCGCACAGATTAGCGTCGTCCTGGATTACCTTGCCACAGTAGTTGCAGTACATAACAGTCCCTCTGCCTGAGATACGTTCGCGGAGTACAGAAGTTCCCTGTTTATTCTAGTCTCCCCTAAGAACCTTTTCACCGCCGAGACGCGGAGAACATCAGGATTTCAAAGGGCTCGACGTTCTCTGCGTTCTCGGCGTTCTCGGCGGTGGAAGGCTTTGATTTTCAGCCCTTAGTCGGTGTGATAGGCCTCTTTGATGTGCTTGCGGGCTGAGTCCGCGGGCTGGGTGCCAGAATCCTCGGCGATGACGGTCTCATATTTCTTCAGCGCCAGGTCCCGCTTCTTCATCAGGTCATACATCTCGCCCGCGGCCAGGTTGGCGCGCTGCTGCACTTCTGCGTCGGGCGCACGCACCGAGTCCACCTGGTTGTAGGCATCGGCCGCTCCCTGATAATCCCTTTGCGACCGCAGCAGCTCGCCCAGGCTGTAGGCCGCCAGTTCGTAGTGGCAGTTATAGCGGCCTTCCCTGCCCTGCTGGAAGATCTTTCGGTACGCCGCGGCGGCGTCAGTATTTTTGCCCAGGGCGCGCAGGATATTCGGCTCCTCCAAAGCAAACAGGACGTTGCGGGGATAGCTTCGAGTCAGCGACTGTATGGCATCCAGCGCCTCGGGATAGCGCCCTTCGCGCCGCAGGAACAACGCCAGCACCACCTTGGCATCGCTGCTGGCCTGGCAGGAAGGGCAGTTGGCCACGTCCTGCAGGTATTCCATTCCCTTCTTTTTGTTGCCGCCGATTCCCACCACCGAGACCGCAATTTTTACTCCCCAGGGCAGGCTGCCAACCACGTAATTGTGAATGCCCACCACCATCTTCGCGTCAGTGTAGCTGGGGTCCAGCTCCAGCACGCGCTGGTGATCGCGGCGCGCCCCTAGGGCGCTGCGCAAGGCGGCAAACCAGGAACGTTCCACCAGCGCCGTATAGGTGGCGCGCAAGCCCCGTGTGACGCCCCGGGCGTAAAGGGTGTTCACATCCTTACCGTCGTGCTCCAGGCGGCCGTCTTCCAGCTTGAGCGCCGTGTTGATGAGCTGCTTGATCCTCTCCTGCTCCTGGGGGTCGGGTTTGCGGTGGGGCTGGCTGAGGAAGCTGTTATTCGAATAGTAGGCGGTATCCAGCACACCCATTCCGTAAAGCTCGTGGAACAGGCGCGCCGTGAGCAGGTGATTAACGGCAAAGGGGTCATTAGGGTGGGCCTTGAGGTCGCTTTCAAAGTCCCGGATAGCGCGCTCGTAGTCCAGGTTGTAAAAGCGCTCAAAACCGGTTTTGGCCAGGCTGTCCTCAGCCGGAGGGCCGGCCAGGGGGGTCACAGCAGCTGTGCCCTGCCCAGGCGCCAGCGCCACGCTCAAATGGCTGCTGGCCAGACACAATGCTCCCACACCCATGGCCGCTATTAAGGTTCGATTCAGACGTGTCACAGGAAAGTCTTACGTCAGTTTACCTGAACTGAACGCAGGCAGGATTGGCGACACCGCACCCAGGTATCCGGTCCTTCTTTTGCCCCATTCTTTCCGGGTGGCGGGTAATTCTTGCTCCCCAGGCCGGAACAGGCTCCTGGGAGGGTGGTCTAACCCGAACAAAAAAAGCCACTTGTGCCCTTCTGATTTGGTCATTATCGTGCGAACAAACTAGTAACTGTGGGAGTCTACCGTATGGCAGGAGTAGTTCATAGCCCCGGGCAGGAGTTCTGGCAGCCGCCCGTCGCCCAGGCACAGGAACAGCCGGGACGGATGGTGGAAGTCTGCGACCGCTGCGGCAACGAATTTGTCGTGGGGGCCCGCTATTGCCACGTGTGTGGGGAGACCCGCGGGGCGCTGGCCCGCAGTTCGGGAGGCGCCGGCCGCTATGTGCGGCCATTTGGTAACTTCTTTGCTTCCCTGAAACAAGCCATCGGTTTACCGACCATATCCCTGGTTGCCTTTTTCATAGGCCTGGGGTGCATCTTCGCCGCGGTTTTCATCGGAGTCTTTTACACCGCTGCCACGGTGCTGGACTGGCAGGCGGTGCAGGTATGGCGCCTGGAGTGGCTGCTGGGAGCGGCAGTGGCCTTCATCGCCGGCATCCTGCTCAAGAAGCCCCAGCGGTCGTAAAGTTTAGTAATTCGCAAAAGGGCGGCGCGAACTGCGCCGCCTTTTCTGTTTTTACCTGAATACCTTCGGCACTGGCGCCGGCACTACGTCAAGGGTGCGCTACTGGGATGTGGCCTTCATGAACTGAATGTTGTCGGCGGTGTAGCCGGTACCGTCGAAATGGGCTTTCACCAGTACCTGCTTGCCCTCACCCAGCATTTGCGGGTCTACGGCGGCGGGGGTGAATTTGATGTCATAAGTCTTTTTGTCGCTCTGGTTGTCTACGGCAAGGCTACGGGTCGACATGTTCAGATAGGTGATCCTGCCATAGAAGGTAAAGACGGAACCCGGAGCGGCAATCACCGAAATTTCCTGGGCCACGTCACGGTTGCTGCGATCGGGAACAAACTTCACTGTCACCAGCGAGCCCCGCTGCAGCTGTCCCACTGAATTCAAGCCGGCGCCGCTGACTGCGGTGCTGGGTGTCACACGGAAGGTAACCGGCCGCGCCGAAAGCTCGTCCTGCACCGTGATTCTGCCGGTAGCCGCGTCGTTGCGCATTACCTGGCCGCGGGCGTCGGCCGCCTGCATCCCCGTCACTACGCGAATGTTTCTGGCGAATACCTTAGTGCCATCCAGCATGGTGTCCACGTACACGCGATCGCCTTTACGGATGGCCAACTGAGTGCTGGGCACGCCATCGCGGTAGATGTGGGTGCGCTCGTCAAAGGAAATCTTCATCGCCTTTCCGCCGAAAGGCTGCACGGTAAGCCGGTTCCTAATCTGGTCAATGCTGTGCACGGTGCCGCCGACCAGCGTGGTTTGCCCCTGGGGCAAAGGCGGCAGGTCAAGCAGGGGGTCGTAATTGCCGTTTTGGGGCTGAGCCGCTGTTGCAGGGCCCTCATTGGCCGCATTGTTCTGCCCGCTGACTGGACCAGCGGCCATCCCCAGCATCATGAGCAATAAGAGCCAACCAAAGCGCATAAGCAAACACCTCAACCTGAGCACCTGGACAGGTTGGATGCGGCCAGCGGCGGGCAGGTGGGCAGATACCCCCAAATCAGCCGGAGCTTGGCAACACTCTGGCCCGAAAGCCTATCTCAGAAAGGTGAGCGGCTGCCCTGTCTCTTACTGCCGCCCCAACGACGCGGAGGCCTGATGTTTCGTAAACCCGCCTGCTGGTTGCTCCTGTGCGTGACCGCCGGCTTGCTGCTGGCGGGCGAAGCGGCCGGCCAACTGCGCATTACCTTGCCCAAGCGCAGCAAAGCCACGCCGGTGCAGAAGCTCAACCGCGAAGGCGTGAACGCCGTCCGCCATCACGATTACGAAAAGGCCAAGAAGCTTTTCTACGACGCTTATCTCATTGACCCCAACGATCCTTTCACCCTCAACAACCTGGGCTACATCTCGGAACTGGAAGGCGAGGTGGACCGGGCGGAGCGCTTTTATGCGCTGGCGGCGGAAAACCGTTCTGACGCCGCCGTGGACATGAGCAACGTTGATGCCGTGAAAGGCAAGCCGGTCTCCAAGGTGGCGGGCGATGCCGACGACCGCCAGATGCAGGTTAACCGATTCAACGTGCAAGCCATTGACCTGCTGCTCAAAGACCGGGCTCCGGAAGCTGACCTGGTGCTGCAGAAGGCTCTGGCCCTCGACGGCAACAATCCCTTCACTCTGAATAATCTCGGGTTCGCGCGTGAGAAGGAAGGGGAATACGACCAGGCGCTGGGCTTCTACACCCGAGCGGCGCAACAGCACTCGCATCAACCCATCGTAGTTACGCTGAACCGCGACTGGCGGGGCAAGTCCATCAGCGAAATTGCCGGGCGCAATGCCAAGGCTTTGCATAAGCTGATGGCTAAAGAGGAGACAAGGCCGGTGCGCGTGGCGCGCCTGAACCTGCGCGGCGTTTCGGCGCTCAACCGCAACGATCCTCAGACCGCCCGCCAGGATTTCCAGAAGGCATACAAGCTGGATTCCAACAATGCCTTCACCCTGAACAACCTGGGCTACATGGCGGAGTTGGACGGCGACCGCGAAACCGCGGACTTTTACTATGCCAAGGCGCAGGAAGCGGAGCGCGCCAATCATCGGGTGCAGGTGGCCACGCGCGCCGAAGTACAGGGTGAACTGCTGCAGAAAGTCGCCAATGGCAGTGATCAGGCGGTGCAGCAGCGCATAGAGACGGCGCTGG
>DATJFA010000139.1:0-2333 GCA_035496015.1 Terriglobales bacterium
CAGTTGATGAGCAACACCATCGTGGTTTTTACCTCTGACCACGGCGATGGCTTTGGCGAGCATGGGCTGATGTCCCACGGAAACAGCCTGTACCGCGAACTGGTTCAGGTCCCGCTGATCATGGTGGGCCCGGGCATACCCGCGGGAAGGGTGGTGCAGCGACCGGCTTCACTGATGTGGCTGGCGCCCACCCTGCTTTCGTTGACGGGCGCCTCTACGCAACCGTTTCCGGGGCCGGCAATGAACCTGGGGTGGACCGGCGCAGAGCAGCGCCTCTGGCCTGATCCGGTATCCGAGTTGGCCCAGATGTACCAGGATGCGAACGCTCCTAATTACACGGGTGCTCTGCTATCCGTGGTCACCTCGAGGTGGCATTTGATTGCAGGCGGCCCGAAGGGAGAGGAACTCTACGACCGCGGTGCTGATAAGGCCGAAGCCCACAATCTTGCAGGCGCCAATTCAGCGGTTGGCCAGATGCTCAGGGGAGAATTACAGCGTGAGGTAGCGGGAAAACCAGATTCCGGCGCGGCGGGCCGGCCGCTGCAAAAACAGGATGCCGCCGAGCGGCAAAAAATGAACGACTACCTGAAGGCGCTGGGTTACGTTCCCAACTGAGTCGAACCTTCAAACAACATCGCCTCCCCCTGGGCTGTCCACCTTCAGATCGGTTTTTGCGGGGAGAGGGCCGATTTCAGCAAGTTCGCCGAACAGCCGCTCGTACTGGTCCACAATCCTTTCCCAGGAATAGAGTTCGGCAGCCCGAGCCAGGGCCTTGCGGGCGAGTTCCTGGCGTAATTCGTCTGAGTCCAACAGCCGCTGCAGGGCAGAGGCGAGTTCGTCCACATGGGAGTGAAAAGCAACGCCGCAATCGCCGACCGCTTCGCGGTTCTCCTTTGTATCCAGGTAAAGCAGGGTATTGCCCGCAGCCATGGCTTCCACCAGCGAAGGATGGATGCCGCCAACCTCAAACGCGGAAACGAACAGGCCGGCATTATTCTGCAGTTCCCAATAGCGGGAGCCATACACCGCGCCCACGAAGCGGACATTCGCTCCCGCCAGCGCCTTAAGGCGATCGACATAGCCGGGCGTGTACTTGTTATCGCCCACCACCAGCAGCGGCCAGTCGGTTTGCAGCTTCGCGTAGGCCCGGATTACGAGTTCGGGATTATTCTCGGGCTCGAGACGGCACACGTAGAGAATGTAACGGCGCTGGGGAACATCGAAATCGTGCTCGTGCCACGGCACCTGCGGAAGCTGCGGCACCTCAGCGCCATAGGCGATCATGGCGGAGTCCCTGCCGTAGCGTTTCAAGTAGTAGTCGCGGATAGCAACGGCATCCGTAAGCAGGCGGGTGGGGGTGTAAGCCGAAAGGAACTCGCACAAAAGCAGATATTGCCGGGCGAACCACCTCCACTTCTTGCGCTTGCGATCCAGGCCGTCGACGTGGAGAGCTGTGGGCTTGCCGAAGAGGCGCGGGATCCACGCCAGGGGACTGTTGCCCACGTTGCACAGCAGCACAGCGTCAGCATCGCTGAAGGCAACATGAAGCACAGAGAGAAATGTGTTGAAGATGGTATCGAAGTGCTTGCGGGAAATAGTGGGCAGGATGACCCGCTTCACGCCCGGGCGCAGGACGTCGTCAGGGCGAGTGAAAGGGCGGCGGCAATAAACCGTGACCAGGTGGCCGCGCTCAGCCAGGCGGTTGGCGAGTTGCTCGGCCAGCGTTTCAAACCCGCCATAGCGGGCAGGGATGCCGCGCGTTCCCAGAATGGCAATTCTCATAAAGTGGCCGGTGTACCCGCTCGCCGGCACGAATAAAAAATAACGAATGTAGCAGCTATTGTAACAGCGGCGCTGCAACCGAGAAGGCGCTCCGCGAGGCTTGCGGCTGGATTCATGGCGAGTGGAAAAGCCGGAAATAAGTACTGAGCAGGCTGGAACGCGCGTCCGCAGACCGGCCTGCCTGCCATTGAAATATCTGGCCCTCCGACGCGCGCAGCAGAGCCAGGAATTGAGATGAACTGATGCGGCGGGAGCGCATGATTCGGCGGCGCTTGCCCAGCATTCTGGGAAGACGCCACAGGGCTCCTCCCAGTCCGCGCAGATAAGATAAAAAGCGGTGACGGTGCACGACCAGCGCCAGCCAGAGTAACTGAAAGAGCGCAATGTGGCCCAGCAGCCGGCAGAACACGGCAAGGGGATAATCCTTGAGCAGCAGGAGAAGCTGGTTTCGCGTCAGCAACGCGGCGATGCGTGGGTGGAACACGTCGCCCAGGGTAGCGCTGCCTAAATGAGAAGCCACGGCCTGCGGGGCGTAGATGCCGGTGTAGCCT
>DATJFA010000140.1:0-8684 GCA_035496015.1 Terriglobales bacterium
GGTCTGAAGCGCAACCTGCTCGATCAGATGCGTGGCGGTACGGATGCCGCCAAAGCGGGAATTGAAGAAGCGCAGGTCGCGCAGGCTGCCGCGAACTTCGGCGGGGGTGCCTGAGTCGGTGTCCAGCAGTTCGGGGATGACCACCCGGCGCATGGTAAATAACGATTGCAGATTTAAGGATGAAGAATGATTCAGTTTTGCAGTGAGCAAGTACGCGTGTTCTCTGCGAAACCTAAAGTGCTGTCCAACATGGATGCTGGGAATCGAATAAGGTTACTTTGATGGTTGAAGATTTGAAGGCAGGTCCTTCGCTGCGCTTGTGCGCTACGCTCAGTCGCGCAAGCTCAGGATGACAATTCCCAATTTCATTTTCATGATAAAGATCGCGAGGGAAGAAGCGGTGCGGAGTACTGCGATCTGTCAGAAATCGTCAATCTCAAATCTTCAATCGTCAATTACTACACTTCGGCGAGCTCTTCTTCCAGCAGCTGCTTGTTGTAGAGGTCGGTGTAGTAGCCGTTGCGGGCGATGAGCTCGTCGTGGGTGCCAAGCTCCACGATGGACCCGCCATGGAGGACGGCGATGCGGTCGGCATTGCGCACGGTGGAGACGCGGTGGGAGATGAAGATGGTGGTGCGTCCGCGCATGATTTCGCGCAGGTGGTTGAGGATTTTATCTTCCGTCTGGGTGTCCACGCTGGAAAGCGCGTCGTCGAGAATGAGGATGCGGGGATTGCGGATGATGGCGCGGGCAATGGCGGTGCGCTGCTTCTGGCCGCCGGAAAGCGTGATGCCGCGCTCGCCCACCGTGGTGGCGTACTGCTCGGGGAAGTCCTCGATATCGGCGGCGATGCTGGCGCCCTGAGCGGCGAGCTGCACCTGTTCCAGGCTGCTCTGCTCAGTGCCTAAGGCGATGTTCTCCTGCACCGTGTCGCTGAACAAGAATGTTTCCTGGGGGACGAAGCCTATGCTGCGGCGCAGAGTGTCGAGCGGGAAATCGGTAACGGGGCGGCCGTCGAGCAGCAAGGTTCCGGCAGGCGCGTCATAAATGCGGGGAATCAGGCTGACCAGGGTGGACTTGCCCGAGCCGGTAGGACCGACGATGGCCAGGCTGCTGCCGGCGGGAATGTGCAGGTTGAGGTCGCGCAGAACGGGCGTGCCGTTGTAGGCGAAGTTGAGGCCGCGGAATTCGATCTCTCCGCCGACAGCAACGGGGGCATTCGCGCTCGCGGCCTGGTCCACGACCTCAGGCTTCTCCTTCATGATTTCGTCAATGCGGGCCAGGGAAGCGGTGCCGCGCTGGAAGATGTTGATCACCCAGCCCAGGGCGATGACCGGCCAGGTGAGCTGCACCATGTATGTGAGGAAGGCGACAAAATTGCCCAGGCTCATGTGGCCCTGGATGGTCTGGCGGCCGCCCAGCCACAGGACCAGCACAATGGCAAAGCCGAGCAGGGTAGTGAGCGTGGGCCACAACATGCCCATCAAGCGGACCAGCTTCAGGCTGCGATTGATGTATTCCTTGTTGGCGACTTCGAAATTAGAGATTTCCGCTTCTTCTTGGACGTAAGCGCGAATGACGCGCGCGGCGGAGAAGTTTTCCTGGGCCCGGGCGGAAATATCGGAGAACATCGCCTGGATGCGCTCGAAACGCTCGTGAATCTGGCGACCGAAATACTGCACCACGATGCTGACGATGGGCAGGGGCGCAAAAGCGAAGAGGGTCAACGAGGGGCTGATGCGCACCATGAAGTAAAGCGACGCGACCGTGAACACAATGGTGTTCGCGGAATACATGATGGCCGGCCCCAGCAGGTTGCGCACCGCGTTGAGGTCGTTGGTGGCGCGGGCCATGATGTCGCCGGTGCGGGTGCGCTGGTAGAAGGAGTAGGAGAGGCTCTCCAGGTGCTGGAAGAGGTCGTTGCGCATCTCGAACTCGATTTCGCGCGAGATGCTGATAACGACCTTGCGGTTGAGGTAAAGGAAAACGCCCTTGGCGCACCAGACGCCGAGAACGAGCGCGGCGTCAATGAAGATTTGCTGGCGGCTGACCCCGTTCTTGAGATGGTCGAAGGCGCGGCCGATGAGCAGGGGAATGAGGACCGCAATGCCGTTCTGCATGAGCACACAAACACTGCCCATGGCGTAGCTCCAGCGGTGCTTCTTGAAGTAAGGGAAAAGCGGCTGCAGTCGCTTAAACATGCGGGATTATAGATGAGATTTTAGCAGGCCGAGGTGCGGGAAATGTTGATCAGGCCGAGGCGGGCACAAGACGACGTCCGCGACTTGCGCCATGGTTTGTTCCCGGCCAGCAGGCCAGCACCCGCGGCACACCTGGTGCCGTGGCTGGTGTAAGGCAGGCGTTCTCACACTCTCCGCCTCTATTTAAGTCCATCCACCAGATATAGGTCGGAGAGCGTCCGGTGATACCCGTACACGCAGGTCTTGGCATCAGATGCCAGGAGAATAGGACCAATGGTCACCACGCCAGCGGGATCAGAAGGCATCAACTGCCGCCAGAGAGTGCGGTGGCCAGTCTGCAAGTCGAGGAGAAATACTCGCGCCGGCAATTCGCCCGGCTGGTAAACATACAGACCTCCACGGCCGTTAAAAATGATGGGCTGCTCGCCAGCCAAAAATCCAGGGATTGGTTTTGGTGTGCCCCCGTCCAGAGGATACCAATAGCCTTTCTGGTCAGGACCAATGGCGGCCACGAATCTCGAGTCCGGCGAAATGGCGAAGGCGGTACCCGCGACCCCCTCTGGCGAAACAGGTTGCGATTTTCCCGATGCGATGTCGAGCGCGTACAGGCGAACACCGCGGCCAGGCTCATTACCGGAGAACAGAATACGCTTGCCGTCGGGGAACCAGCGCGCCCACGCGTGGTTGATTGAGTCTTGAGTGAGGACCTTGGCTTCGCCTACGCCGGTGGGAAGAAGTCGCAGTTGAGCGGGAGAACCAGGTGATTGTGCAACCACCCATTTGCCATCGGGCGACATCGCGACTGCGGCGCCTTCACCCAGGAGCACAGCCGGCGAACCATCAGTCTTACGAACGTAAACCGCGTAAGTAAGCCCGCCGGACTTGGAGTAAGCCAGGCCTCCGCCGCTGCCTTCTTCATCGAAGAGCAGCGTCTTGCCGTCAGTGGAAAGATCGCCGGGATAAGAGTAGTCGAACCAGGACAGGTCCTTCTCGTTGCTTCCGGTGATGGCGATAAGTTCACGCCGCCAGCTGGCCCGCGTCATCAGAATCCGCCCATTTTTCCAGATGTCGAGCAGCATGAGCGTACCGGGCATCCGGGTGACCAGGCGTTCGCGGCCGTCTAACGAGACGGCGGAGAGGGAGCGGTCAATCCCTGCTTTACTAGAGGTAAACCATACCTCTTTGCCATCTGGCGACCACGCCAGCCCTTGCACGGTGTACCAATCGGGCGACAATATTTTGTGCTTGCCATCTAAATCCACCACCGCGACGGAACCGCCATCGTCACCCTGTATGGGGTGGTCAACAAAGGCGATGCGATCCCCCTGCGGCGAAAAGCGCGGATTGGCAATCCAACCTCCCGACTCGTAGAGCACCTTGCCGGCAGGATATTCCAGCCGATTGCGCCCGTTTACATCGCGCACGATTACCAGGTCTTTGCCGTCGGGCGCCCAGTCGGCCCATTGCACATTGTCCAGAATTTCGCGCGGCGCGCCACCGATCAGGGGAGCGCGGGCCAGCGTGCCCGTCACCACCCAGGTTCCGATGGAATGCGCGTTGAGCAGTACCGCCATTTCGCCGTTCGACGAAACCGAGAGCAACTGTGTTTGCGGCAATCCCATGGAGCGGGACTCAGGGGCTTCCGGCCTGGCGGTATAGACATCGCTCGGATTACCTTGCCAGGCTGCGCTATAGAGAATGGTTTGGCCGTCGGGGCCGAATCGGGCCGCACGAATACTTCCGCGCCGGAAGGTGATCTGGTGATAAACCGGCGGAGGCGGTAGCGGCTGCGAAAAGAGCCGGCGACCAATCACAACTCCGGCCAGAAGGGCAACTAGGGCAACTGCCGCCCCAACTCCGGCAAGCAGCTTACGATTGAGTTTCTGTGGAGGAGAGGGCGCCTCAGCTGGTTGAGTCGCAACTGGCGCACCTACGGGCGCAGCCGCCATCGTAACGCGGGAACCGGAACTGCCATCGCGCTGAAGCCGCCGAAGGTCGCTGCGGAGGTCGGCGGCTGTCTGGTAGCGCAGCTCGCGGTCTTTTTCTAAGCACTTATTGATGATGTGCTCCAGCTCCGGTGGCAGGCCCGGATTCAGCGACACGGGAGCGGTGGGAGCCCGGTGGAGAATTGAATCAAACAGCGCCGCCGAAGTGACTCCCTGGAAGGGCAGCTTGCCGGTGGCCATTTCATACAGCACCACTCCAAAGGAGAACAGGTCGGTGCGTGCGTCCAGTTCTTCCCCCAGCGCCTGTTCCGGGGACATGTAGGCCACTGTACCCATCGCGGTTCCCGGGCTGGTGAGGCGGTCGTCCGCAAAAGTTGGCGCAGTAGCTCCAGCACTTGCCGAATGCGCCAGCACGCGAGGCGAATACACCTTGGCCAAGCCGAAATCCAGGATCTTTGCCTGCCACCGGTCACTTACGAAGATATTGGCAGGCTTAATGTCGCGGTGAACGATGCCCCGGCTTTGGGCGGCATCGAGCGCATCGGCAATCTGGATGGCGAGATCAATGATCCGCTCCGTGGGGATGGGGCGCGCGTCTATGCGATGCTTGAGGGTCGCTCCTTCCAGCAACTCCATGGCGATGAAGTGCTCGCCGGCGTCACTTCCAATGTCGTACACCGTACAGATGTGCGGGTGGTTCAGAGCGGAAGCGGCACGCGCTTCCCGCTGAAATCTCTCCAGTGCCTGAGGATCGTTGGAAACTTGCGGAGGCAGGAACTTGAGCGCGACAAAGCGGTCAAGGCGTGAGTCCTGGGCCTTGTAGACCACACCCATCCCACCGCCGCCGAGCTTTTCGATGATGTGATAGTGGGAGACTATCTGGCCGATCACGGAGGGGGGAATATAAGCTACAGGACATGGCAAGTCAATGAAAAACCGAAGCTTACGCTGTAGGAAAGTCGCCTTCCAGTTACGGTAGCGGACGGCTGGCTATCTCGGCGTCGCACTTCGTAGCGCTGCTACGTTGGCACTTTGAGCACCATGTAGCCGCCGACCAGGGCGAAGATGAGGTCGGGCGACCAGGCGGCCAGCAGGGGAGGAAGCTGGCTGAGATTGCCCATGGCCTCGAACAGGCTGGAGACGATGGTGTAGGCCACGGCAATGCCCACGGCCACAGCCACGCCGGTGAGCGCACCGCGGCGGGCGGTGGTGAGGGCAAAGGGAATGGCGAGGATGGCCATGACGAAGGTGATCAGTGGGAAAGCGAATTTTTCCTGCAGCTGCACTTTAAGCCGCACCACGTCGAAGCCGGACTGCTCCAGGTCCCGAATGTAGCGAGTCAGCTCCTCGTAATTCATCTCCGAAGATTGCTTCACCTCTTTTTTGAAGTAGGCAGGAGGCTCGCTGAGTTCGGAGAAGGTGGAGACGTCGAATTTCTTATACGACCCGATGGCGGGGCCGTGGAAGGCGCGGTCCCAGCCCCGCTCGTAGATCCAGTTGTCCAGGGTGTCCTCCCAGTGGGCGCTGGCGGCGTAAATACGGCGCGTGACCTGGAAACTGTGGGGCTCAAATTCGTAGGCGGTGATGCGGGCAAACCGGTCGCGGTCGGAGTCAAAGAACTGATAGTAGTAAATGGTGTCGTGCTGGCCGACGATCCAGCGGCGGTCGGGGCGCAAATAGGTTTGCGCCGGTTTGCCCTTGATGATGTTGCGCAGGGCGTCCTGGCGGCGGTTGGCGGCGGGCAGATAGAACTGGTCGAAGAAGAAAAGGGCGCCGGCCAGCATCACGCCGGTGAGCAGGATGGGAACCACGATGCGGTAGATGCTGATGCCGCTGGCCTTCATGGCGGTGAGCTCGTTGGCTTTCTGCATGAGCCCCAGCGTGACCAGCACGGCCAGCAGCATGCTCATAGGCGTGGTCTTGTAAATCAGGTATGGGGCCACGTTGAGCAGGTACTCGCCCACGATGGCGAGGGGAATCTTGTTGCGCAGGATGTCGCCCAGCAACTCGAAGAAGGTGAACACCAGCACGAGGATGAGGAAGGTGGCGAGGATCATCACCAGATAGGTGACGAATTCCTTGAGGATGTAATCGTCGAGCAGGAGCGGGAAGCGGGCGCTGAACATGCGGCGGGGCGAAGCCGCGCGCTCGGGGGCGCCGGTGCGGCCAGCCAGCAAAGCCTGCTTGCGCTTGAGGAAGTGCTGGCTGACGCGCTGCCACCAGGCCCGCACGGAGCCGATTTCAATCGGCATCTGGTCCACGCGCCAGAGCAGGACGATGCCGCCGATAAAGAACAGAATGTTAGCCAGCCACACGCCCAGGGCAGGTGAGAGTCTCCCCTGACGCGCCAGCGATACCCCAAACAGCGAGATGAAGTAATAGACAAACACTAGGCCGATGGTGAGGACAATGCCGGTGGACTTGCCGCCCTTCTTGGAGGAGAGTCCGAGCGGGATTCCCACGAGGGCCAGTACCAGGCAAGCGGTGGGCAGAGCCAGGCGGCGGTTGAACTCAATCATGTAGGAACGGGCCTGGCCGCGGTCCCGGGTGAGGTTTGCCTGCCGCAGCAGGCTGCTGGTAGTGAGTTCGGTAGCGGGCGTCGGCTGCCCCTGATTCTCGGGGGGCATCTGGATGGGAATGTCGGTGGCGGCGAAGGTGGTGATGGAATACTGCTGGGGATTTTTGGGGTCGGTTTCGTGCTGCTGCCCGTAGATCAGGTGCAGGTGAACGTTCTGCGGGCCTTCGCTGACCGCCATGCCCTGCCGAGCCACGATGATTTTGGGATCGCCGGGATCGGTTACGTCGGCCAGAAAGACGTTGCGCCAAAGAGCAGAGCCGGCGGTGGTAGTGGCGTCCTGCACGTAAAGCACAATGTTGCGAAAGCCTTCGTAAAAGACGCGCGGCTGCACTTCAAAGGAAACCTGGGAGGCTTTGAGCTTGTCCTGAAGGCGGTCGAGGGCGGCGGCGGAACGGGGCGCCCAGTACACGTTGTTGACCATGGCCAGGGCCCATGCGGCGACAACGAAAATCGAAATAATGCGGACGAAGGTGGAAACGCCGATGCCGCTGGCCCGCATGGCGGTGACTTCGCTATCGGCGGCCAGGCGGCTGAACCCGATCAGGATGCCCACCAGCACGCCCATGGGGATGGTGATAGTCAGGGCAGTGGGGATAGTGAAAAAGAAAAGCTCGGCCACGCTGGGCAGGGGTGCGCTGGCTCGCACAACCAGTTCCAGAATTCTCTCCAGGTCACGCAGGAAAATGACAAAGGTAAAGACGGCCGCGCCGATGAGGGCGTGGGAGAGCACTTCCCGCAGGATGTAGCGCGTGAAAATCCTCAAGGGTCTGTAGGGGAAAGTCTAGCATGGGCCAGTTGGCAGTTCTCAGTTCTCGGGTCTCGGTTTCTCAGTTTGCAACCCACTCTCAGCTTGGTGTGGGCGCGGGGCTTCGCCCCGCGCATGGACGGGGCAAAGCCCCGTCCCCACACAGCCTGTTGCCGGAGTCAGAGTTTCCTGACAAAGCTTGTTTGAGGTAAGCCTTTGGTGTGAGGTCGCCTCGCCGCCTGGCAGCAGATGGCATGCTAGACTTTTAGTTCCCCCGGGAGTCAGCACGATTCTGTCATGCCGGTTATCCGCGTAGTCCTGCTCTGGCACATGCATCAGCCGTATTACAAAGACCTGGTGACAGGCGAATACCGCCTGCCCTGGGTGCGGCTGCATGCGCTGAAGGATTACTACGGGATGGTGCGGCTGGCGAAGGAGTTTCCCGGGGTGCACCAGACGTTCAACCTGGTGCCTTCGCTGGTAGCGCAGATTCAGGAATACGCCGCGGGCACGGCGCGCGATCCGTTTCTGGACCTGGGCTCGAAGCCGGCCGGAGAGCTCACCCCGGAGGAGCGGCGGCAGGCGCTGCAGTACCTGTTCCAGGCCAATCCGGTGCACGTGATCGGGCGCTATCCGCGCTATCGCGACTTGTGGGAGCGGTACCACGGGGCGGGTGAGATTGCGGCGCGCGCGGAGCGCTTCTTTCAGAACCGGGACTACACCGATCTGCAGGTGCTCTCGCAGCTGGCATGGTTCGACGAATACTTTCTGCAGGAGCAGGAGATTGCCGCCCTGGTGCGCAAGGGGCACGACTACACGCGGGAAGACCAGGAGTTTGTGATAGCGGAGGAAGGCAAGCTGCTGCAGCGGGTGCTGCCGGAATACATGGCGGCAGCGCGCAGCGGGGTAGTGGAGCTTTCCACCTCGCCTTTCTACCATCCGATTCTGCCGCTGCTTTGCGATACGGACTTGGGCGCGGTCTCCAGCCCGGGCCGGCCGTTGCCGCAGGCCAGGTTCCAGCATGCGGAGGACGCCAAGGAGCAGCTGCGGCGGGGGCTGGAGCTGCACGAAACGGTGTTTGGCAGCCGGCCGAAAGGCGTGTGGCCCTCAGAGGGCAGCGTTTCCGAGCAGGTGCTGGCCCTGGCTCACGAGCAGGGCGTGCGGTGGATGGCGACTGACGAGGGCGTGCTGGGCCGGTCGCTGGAATTCAACTT
>DATJFA010000141.1:0-3864 GCA_035496015.1 Terriglobales bacterium
CCAGCGCCAGGCAGCCAAGGTGTCCACTGCCGCCGCCGTCATGGCCGCATCCTGCAAATGGGGCCAGGGCCGCAGCCGTTGAAAGATGAAGCTGGGCACGGCGTCGTACTGCCGCTCGTAAACCTGGTAGGGCAACTGCCATGAGCTGCCGGTTACGTGCTGGTTGTAGGCCAGGGTCAGAAAGGCCCCTAGCAGCAGAACAGCGAGTGTCGGCAGCAGTACTTTGCGGGTGAAGCATAGACGGTCGTTTCGATTTCGCCACAAGCCCAGCAGCAGCGCCGCGCCTGCCGGTGCTGCTGCCAGCAATCCTTCGAACGGGCGCGTATTGGCCAAAATCACCAGCCCCAGAGCCACCCCAAGGGCAGCGCGAAACCGTGTCCAGTTACTCTGTTTGTCTACAACTCGCCGCACTCCGCCATAAAGCAAGGCTCCCCCGATAGCGGCCACCATGCCGCCCCAGTAGCTCTGCGCCCAATGCCCAAACCACGCCAGTTGCAGCGTAGCAAGCAGGGCGCCGTAAAGGGCCCAGATCTCTCCTACCCACGGCTGCAGCATCCAGCAGAGAGCAGCACAAGCAAGCGCCGAACTGAGCCACACGCCCGCCACAGGATTTCCCGCCACGCGCTGCCCAATGGCCAGAAAAAATCCCTGCCCGGGCGGATATTTGGACTGATAGCTGGGGCGAACCAGCACCTCCGGAGTTTCAAAATGTTGCCACTGCGCCGGCGTAGGATTGGTCATCCGCCCGGAAGCGAACGTATCGGCAGCCAACAAGTAGCTGAACTCGTCGGGAGCGATGGGCAACGGCGGTTTCCTGTGGCTGACCACTGCATCGCCAGCGAAGGCTAGCAAACCGATAAACAGGATGGCCCAACCCCGGTGCCGTGCTAAGGCGCGGAATGCGGGTAAAATCCCTAACCTGTCCTCCATCAGAGCGCGAATTGGCGCCCAAGGCAGCAGGAAGGACGCCAGCAATAGCACCAGCGATGCCAGTGCGCTGGCCAGTTGAAGTGGGTTAAGGTTTGTGCCTGCCATGCGGCTGTTTTAGTCTCCGCATGTTAGCAGTTCCGGAACTCTGGTTTTCAGACACCAGGGGCATCCTGCCCAGCAGGGGGTGGCATCGCATGTTTCAGCTACACAGGCGCGCGCCGTCGTCTAAGGAAAAATCAACCCACGCCGAGTTCCGGAGAGCCGACGTTTAGTTCGAAAAACTTGGCCGCAAGCTCCGGCAGCACTGGCAGGAACTCTGAGCGTGGCATTAGAGCAGCGCCATGGTCGTCGAACGTCAGCCCGGCGGCACCCGCCTTCTCGATGTACTCGATCGGGTGTTGGACAAAGGCATCGTGATTGATGCCTGGATTCGTTTCCAATTGGTGGGCCTTGACCTGATCACCATAGATGCCCGCATTGTGGTGGCTTCCATAGAGACTTACCTGAACTACGCGGAATCGCTGCAAAATAGCGGCCACGCCGCGCTGCCGGAACTTGTTTTTCCGCAGCCCACGATTACGTCGAGGACTCTCCGCCGCAGCACCATTCCGCGCAAGACGGCGTGAGCAATCCTCAGGTGATTTCGTTGCGGTGTGCTGGAGCATGCTCGCGCTTTGCCGGACATACATGCAGGTTCTCTGCAAAGGCGAGCAGTTTAAGATCGGTGGCGGCTATGGTGTGCTGGCAGTGCACGCACGTGGATATGGTGAGTTGACTGTTTGGGCCCGGCCGGCGCATGAACCCCAGCGCCTTATCCGCCAGGGTCAGATAATTGTCAACAAATTCCTGAACTTCTCCGGGCTCTTCCGTGGGCGGGCTGGGAAACGCGGCTTGGGGGGCAGGTTTTTCCTTGTCAGTTTTGAGCTGTCTTTTCTTGGGCAAAATGAACCCCTGCTGCGCGGTTGGCGCCCCGCGACATGCAGTCCAGGCCCTATGGCCGCATCTGAGCTTATCCCTGCGCCGGCCAACTTACTAGGCACTCCAGATGCAGGAGAGACTCTGCCAGATGTCCGAGCAGACCACCTGCAGGACTGGCTAAGGCGCAGCGGCGCTTCCGGCTACAGTCCTTCGTTCCATAAAAAAGGGAAAAAACAAATATGGCCCGGGCCAGCCACCCGGGCCATATTGTTTTGGTGAAACGTCCTGCGGCACGCCGGCGGGGCCGTCACCGCACCGTTGTGCTGTCCGCGTTGGGCCAGGTTTCTCCTGCGCGCTCGCGCACCCAGGTGTACGCTGCACCCCCGGCATTCGCAGCGGATGCCGGTTGCCTCGTACTCGTCCGCGGGTTACCAGCCCGCGGGCCGCTCTGCCAGCCGTTCAGTCCCGTCGCCGGGACTTCAGGAGCCGCAACGCCCGGGTCCATCTAAGAACCCTCCGGCAATTCAACCCTCGTGGAACCGCCGGGAACCGCTGGCTTTCTGCGACGCTCTGGCTCAACGCTCAGGACATCTCACGTCTGCATTGATGGCAATTTGCCTGAGCCTTAGACGGGCCGCAATAGCAAAACCTGCCCGCATTGTGCAGAACCTGTGCGTATGTTCCTTTTGTTGTGGACGCCTGCGGAAATTTCCACAGTTAAGCATTCGGTCGCCAGAAAACCAGGGCAAGTGACCCACGTCACCGACACGCTGGTTCGCGGGTGAGAGCATGGAAGCCAATTTAGCGGGTGCATGCAGCAGACTTGGAGGTGCGCGATGCCTCAGTGCCCGGATTGCGATTCCATCCGATTTTTTTCCGAGTTACCAGAAGGCAATGGCAAGTGTTCCGCTTGTCATGGTATGGGGGCGGGCGTCTTCTTTGATGATGCGCTCATGGAAATGCTAAGGCGAGAACCGCCGGTGTGCGAGGAATGCTCTGGCACCGGCACGTGCCAAACCTGCTCAGGGGCGGGCGTAGTCGAAGAGCACGAAATCAGCATTGCCGCCTAGCCGCCAGCCTGGACTCATACCTGACCGCCGCCAGCTAATACACGCCCAGGTCGTGCGCGGAAACGAACTTGCCCTTGTAGTAGCGTCCCACCTGCTCCACCAGGTCCTGCTCCGGCAAGTGTTCCAGCACCTGGTGATAGAGGACGAGCAGCTTGGGATGCGCGCGCGCGGCAATCTCCCCCAACTGTTCTGGCGAGGTGTGGAAGGCGGTAAAGTACTCCTTCCAGTGCTCTTCACGCATTTCCGCGCCCTTGATGTTGTAGACCTCATGCAGCAGCACGTCGCAGCCATTACAGGCATTCACGACTGCGTCCGTAGGCGCCGTGTCACCGGAAAGCACAATGCTGCGATCCGCCGTGTCGAAGCGATAGCCGAAGGCCTGCTTCCAGGATCCGTGTTTCACCGGGAACGCCGTCACCTTCACATTCTGGTCCTTGTAAACCACGCCGGGCGAGACTTCGTGAACCTCCACTCTGTAGCCGGTCCTGTCCGCCTCTTCCAGTCCCGTGGTGCGCACACGAATATCTTGCTGCCACGCTTTAAGGATGTGGTCTGTCATGCGGCGCAGGCCGCGCGGTCCGTAGGCTTGCAGTGGAACCCTGCGATGCAGAACCCAGGGCGTGAAGATCAGGTCGGGATAGCCCAGCGTGTGGTCGCTGTGCAGGTGCGTGATGAAGAGGATCTTCAGGTTCTTGACGTTCAGCGCTTTGATGCCGTTCTGCTCAGCTGCCCCGGCGCGCCGCACCATGCCCGGCCCGCAATCCACGAGGTATGCCGCCCCATTCACCACGATGGCAACGGCGGGTCCGGAGCGGTCGGGATCGGCGTTCGGATTACCCGATCCCAGCACCACGACTTGAGAAACTTGCGGCGTGACTGTGGACTTGGATTCCGGAGCCAACACCGGCTGCTGAGCGTTCGCTCCGAGTACGATGCCTGCCGAAAA
>DATJFA010000142.1:0-3096 GCA_035496015.1 Terriglobales bacterium
CATCACCTGGAGCAAATGCGGCAACGCCTGCCTGAACTGCGCGCCGCCAGCTAGCTTTCAGCCCTGCTGGACCGCACAAAATTAAGCCCGTCATCCTGAACCGAGCGCGACTGAGCGCCGCGAGGGAGCGCGAACTGAAGGACCTCTGCATTGTTGCAAGCCAAAGCTAAACGCGAATAGCTCCTCCGCTACAATCTGATCACGCAATGCCGTTCTCCTTCGCCATTGATGCTCGCCTCGGCTCCGCGCGTGCCGGACGCCTGATCACCCCCCACGGGATTGTCGAAACGCCGGTTTTCATGCCTGTAGGCACGCTCGCCAACGTCAAAGGCGTGCCCCAGGATGTGCTGGAGGATCTGGGCGTCGAAATCCTGCTTAGCAACACCTACCACCTCTACCTGCGTCCGGGGGTGGACCAGGTGCGCAAGCTGGGCGGCTTGCATCGCTTCATGTCCTGGCCCCGCGCCATCCTTACCGACTCCGGCGGTTACCAGGTTTTCAGCCTCAGCGATCTGCGCAAGGTGAGCGAGGAAGGTGTGGCTTTTCGCTCGCACTTGGATGGCTCCTCTCATTTTCTGAGCCCAGAAACTGCCACCGCGGCCCAGATCGCCCTCGGAGCCGACATCATCATGGCCTTCGACGAGTGCACCGAATATCCCGCCGATCGCCAGCGCGCACGCGCCTCCATGGAATTGACCCTGCGCTGGGCTGAGCGCAGCAAGCACTACTTCGAGCACCATAAGGGAGAGGTGCCATGGCCGACGGCTGATGGCCAGCAAGCCCTCTTCGGCATCGTCCAGGGCGGCATGCACCCTGACCTGCGCCGCGAATCGGCGGAGCGGACCGTGGACATTGGCTTTCCCGGCTATGCGATCGGCGGGCTGAGCGTGGGCGAACCGCGGGCTGCGACCGAGGAAATCGTCGCCGCCACGCTGCCTCATTTGCCGGAACACCGCCCCCGTTACCTGATGGGCGTGGGCACCCCGGAAGAGATTGTGCAGTACGCCGCCATGGGCGTGGACATGATGGACTGCGTCCTGCCCACGCGCGCCGCCCGCCACGGCCTGCTCTTCACCTCCGAAGGGAAGCTCTCCATCAAGCAGGCGCGCTTTGCTCAGGACGAAAATCCGCTCGATCCCAAGTGCGGTTGCCGCGTCTGCGCCCGCTATTCGCGCGCCTATCTGCGCCATCTCTATGCCGGCAACGAACTCCTCGCCCAGGTCTTAAACACTGTCCACAACCTGGCCTACTACCTTGACACCATGCGAGCCGTGCGGCATTCTATAAAGCTTGGGGAGTGGGCTCTTCTGTCTGGTGTACGGTCCACACCGAAACCGTAGTAGTCGAATCCCCTGTTCATACTGATTTGAGGATGTAACCGGCCTGGCGACAGGGGTCGCGAGCTTTCCTGCAGGGAATTAGAAGTGATCTCAAGCTCTGCCCAGGCAGAGTACGTCATGCTGAAAAAGAGGTTTAGCCTGATTCCATGGAAACATACCTGGTAGCGGCCTTTTTACAGGCCAAGGATAGCGGTGGAGCGCTGGGCTGGGGCCTGCTTCCGCTGATCCTGATTTTCGCGATTTTCTATTTCCTGCTCATCATGCCCCAGCAGCGGCGGCAGAAAAAATGGCAGCACATGCTCACCGAGCTCAAGGCGGGCGACAAGGTGGTTACCAGCGGCGGCCTGCGCGGTACCATCATCTCGCTGCGCGACGATGCCCTGCAGCTGCGCGTGCCGCCCGACAATTTACGCGTTGAGGTATCCCGTTCGGCTGTCGTTTCCCTGGCCAATCCCGAGGAAGGCGGCAAGTCGTAGGCGGTTGCAGCCGGTGAAAATACCCGGTATTTTCAAGGTAGTCTCCCAGTTTTATGAAGCAAAACCTGCTCTGGAAGTCAGTTTTCATCATCGCCGTCCTCCTGGTGTTTGTGTACGGCATTTTTGGCATCCCCTCCAGCTTCTCTGGATCGGGGCTGGCGGCCTCTCTTCTGCAGCGCATTAACCTTGGCCTGGACCTCAAAGGCGGCACCCACCTTATCCTGCAGGTGCAGGTTAACGATGCGGTGAACGTGGATGCCCAGCAGGCCATTGAGCGCCTCAAGGCCGCCCTGCGCACCAGGAACATCGCTTTTGCCGACATCGCCCAGGCCGACCCAGCCAACAATCCCGACCACATTGTCGTCAAGGGAGTTTCGGCGGATCACAGTTCCGACCAGCGGGACATCGTCAACACCGATCTGCCTGAGTACAACCTGTCTTCCGGCGCCCAGGATACCTACACTGTTTCCATGAAGCCTTCGCAGCTCACCCAGCTCAAGAACCGGGCGGTGCAGCAGGCTATCGAAACCATCCGCAACCGCATTGACCAGTTGGGCGTGAGCGAACCGGTGATCGAAGAGCATGGTCTGGGGCAATACCAGATCCTGGTCCAGTTGCCCGGCGTGGACGATCCCGCGCGCGTCAAGTCCATCATGCAGTCCACCGCTATGCTGGAGATTCGCCAGGCCTTTGGCGGCCCCTACTCCAACGAACAGGACGCGCTAAGCGCCAATAATGGCGTGCTGCCACCGGGGACGGTCTTGTTGCCGGGCAAGAGCATTGGCGAAACCGGCGGCGAGTCGCATCAGGTCTGGTACGTGGTGTCACGTTCGGCCGCCGTCACTGGCCGCGACCTCCGCGACGCCACTGCCAGCCGCGACGAAAATAGCCGTCCTGACGTTTCCTTCCAGCTCACCAATGAGGGTGGCCGGCGCTTTGCCGCGTTCACCGGTTCGCACGTGGGCGACAAGCTAGCCGTGGTTCTGGACAACAAGGTCCAGGAAGTAGCCACTATCCAGGAGCAGATTCACGACTCCGGCGTGATTAACGGCCGCTTTTCCGAGCAGGAAACCAAGGACTTAGCAATGATCCTGCGCTCCGGCGCCCTGCCCGCCAGTATTCATTACCTGGAAGACCGCACCGTCGGGCCTTCTTTGGGCGCTGATTCGATTCGCGATGGCGTGCGCGCGGCCGTGATTGGCATGCTCGCGGTGCTTGTCTTTATGCTCGTTTACTATCACGGGGCGGGCATCAATGCCGATGTGGCTCTCATCCTTAAC
>DATJFA010000143.1:0-11479 GCA_035496015.1 Terriglobales bacterium
TTCTTTTCACCGTACGTCGTCTTGCTCTGCTCGCCCAGGCTGATGTGCAAAGCGGCCGGCGACTTCACCACCATCGCATCTACAGTCTCACCATCGAGCTGAATCACAGCGCTTTGGCCCCCGACCAGGTTGCCGTCCGCCGGCGTGGAAAGCGCGTTGGTGATCCCTGCTGCCCGGCTGACCAGAATGTTTTCGCTGCCCGGATTCAGCGCATCCAGCACTCGTAGCTGGGGCTGCAGAGGCTCAGTGTATTCGGTGGAATCCACCGTGATCTGCAGCGCCGGAATTTCTACCGTGCCCAGCTTGTCGCCGGCGTCGAACAGGCCCGGAATCACCACCTTGCCGAGCGCGTCAATCACCTGCGCGCCGCTCGGCACTTTAACATCCCGGCCAACCGCCACGATTTTGCCGTTCTCGACCAGCACCGTGCCGTTCTCGATGTCGCCATGGCTGATGGTAAGCACGCGTCCGCCGGTGATAGCAATGCTCTTCTGGGCTAATGCGGGCAAGCTGACGAGAAATAAGGCAGCAACAATGACTCCGTGAGTACGATGTGTTCTTGGCATTCTGAACTCCAGCGAGGTTTCAGTTCACTCCAACTCCAGGCCAGGCGTCATCCTGAGCGGCCTTTAGGCCCCAAGGATCTCGCGTGCATCAAAACAACGGCTGGGCACTGCACGCGAGATTTTTCGAGGCGGCTAAAGCCTCTCAGCATGACGCCAGAAGAAGCTACCTGCTTGAGCAATCCTGAGACAGTTGCGTCCATTTGAAACTGCAGTCGACACTCTGAAGCCTGTGAAACCTTGAAACCTGCGAAACTTTGAAACCTTCCCTCACGGCACCAGCGTAGCCGGCCTGCCCTTCCATGGCAGGAATCCGTCCTTACGCGTGTACACCGCTTTGCCGTCAATGAAAACCTCGTCAGCTTTTGATGTCAGCTCCAGCGGGTTCCCGCTCCAGATCGTCAAATCAGCATCCTTGCCTACATCAATTGAGCCTACGCGGTTATCGATCCCCAGAATCTTCGCCGGATTGATGGTCACCGCCTGTAGCGCCGCCTCATCCGGCATGCCGTAATGATTGACTATGGACGCCTGCTCGATGTAATCGCGCTCCTCTATCACCGGATTGTCCGTGTGCAGGCTCACTAGGACGCCTTCCTTCCACAGGATGTAAGCGTTCTGCGGGATCGCATCCCAGCCCTCCACTTTGAAGCCCCAGGCGTCCGCGAACGTCACCACGCCAATGTGCCGCCTCGCAATCTCAGGTGCAATCATGTAGGCGTCGAGCGCGTGGTGCAGCGCCGCGATTTGGAAATGGAACTCATCGGCGATGCGGAACAGCGCCTCGAAATGATTCACCTGGTAGGAGTGGATGTTGAGCCGGACTTTGCCTGCCAGCACATCCGCCAGCGCCTCCAGTTGCAGGTCGCGCTCCGGCGGCGCTCCTTTCTTGCCCCCATCCTCCCAGGCTTTCCATTTAGCAGCGTAATTTTGTGCGTCATAAAGCCGCTGCCGCACGACCGCGGCCTCGCCCATCAGGGTGGCAGGCGCTTTATCCTTGCTTCCGTACACCCGCTTCGGGTTCTCGCCCCAGGCCCATTTCATACTGGCAGGCGCGCCCTGAAACTTAATTTCGTCGAGCGTCTGCCCGCCATTCAGCTTCACGATCGTGGCCCAGCCCCCAATATTGTTGCCGCTGCCGGGCAGCACCTGTACCACGGTCACGCCGCCGGAAACCGCGCGAGCAATCTCCGGGTCGTCGGTGTTGATCGAGTCTTCCGAACGCACCTGTGCTTCAATGTCGCCCGTCATCTCGTTGCCGTCGGAATTGGGCTTGATCTCCGGTAAAGCGTAAACGCCCAGATGGGAATGCGGATCCACCAGTCCCGGCAGCACGTATTCGCCCGTGGCATTGATGACCTCTGCGTTGGCGGGCACGCGAATCCCGCTGCCCACCTCGGCAATCTTTCCGTTCTCAATCACCACGCTGCCGTTGGCGATGGTCCCGTGAGTCATGGTGAGAATGGTTGCGCCCTTGATCACGATGGGGCGGTTGGATGCGCTTGCGCTTTGCGTTGCAGCTTCCGTCGCGCAAATCGCGCTGCTGGACGCCAGCCAGGCACACCAGAGGAGGAGAATTGTAAAGAAGCGCACGCTTTTCACGGGTGGCTCCCCAAAAGGCGGCAAATTATATCAAACGCATCGCAGCGCGATATTCTTCCTGCATGTCCAGGGCCCGCTGCGCTTGCTTCCCGGCGTGAGAACGACTACCTTCTTCACTTCTGAATTGCCGCTATGAACAGACCATTATCTGTCCGCCTGATTGTGCTGATCGGCATTCTCTCCGTTACACCTGTCACCGTCGTGGCCGCCGCCAAGGGTGTGCCCGGCGATCTTCTCGCCGACATGCAGCAGTACGTGCAAACGCCTGCCGCTCCCGGTTATGAGCAGGAGTTGTCGCACCTCATCACGCAGCAACTGGCGTCATATTCCCCGAAAGTGGACAGCCTCGGCAACGTGGTCATCACCATCGGCAGCGGCGCGCCGAACCGCCTGCTGATAGCTCCCATTGACGAACCCGGCTACGTGGTCAGCGACATCACTGCGCAAGGTTACCTGCGCCTGCAGCGCCTGCCGCAATTCGGCGCTCTGCCGCTGTTCAACGAGCTTTACTCCGCCCAGCCGGTGCAGATTCACACCGCTCAGGGCAAGTGGATTGCTGGCGTGATCGCCGGGCCTTCTGTGCACCTGCAACCCGGCCGCTCACATCCTCCCGATCTCGACGACATTGAAAACATGTACGTGGATATCGGCGCTGCCTCTGCCGCCCAGGCGCGCAGCGCCGGAGCTGACGTGCTCAGCCCTTTGGCGATTGACCGCAGGCTCTACCAGATGGGTTTCGGCAAGTGGACGGCGCCCGCCATCGGCGACCGCTTTGGCGCTGCTGCGTTGGTCGAAGTGCTGCGCGTGCTCGATCCTCAAAAACTGCGCGGCCGACTCACTGTTGCCTTCGTAACCCAGCAATGGACGGGCGCGCGCGGCCTGCAGCGAATGCTTGACGAGGTCAAGCCCGATGAACTGCTCTACGTTGGTCGCTTGACTCGCGGGCCGGCGCCGCCCGGACCTCCAGGCGTTGGCAAAGAAATTCCCCAGCCTAAGCAAAAACCGGGCAGCGGCGTGCTCATCGCCGAAACGCCGGAGCAGCAGGAATCTCCGCTTGCCTCGGAACTGACGCAACTTGCCCGCCAGAACAAGATTCCGCTGGTCACCGACTATTCAGCGCCCCTTATGCCGCGCGGTTATCTGCCACAGCCGCCGCTGCCCCCGCGCTGGGCGCACCTGGGAGTGCCCACCGCGTGGGCTTCCACTCCGGGCGAATTTCTTGATGCTCACGACCTCAGCCAGTTGGTCACGTTGCTGGAAACTTATCTTCAGGGCGAAGCCAGCGTGGTCAACATTCCTAACGCCTCAACCCTGGCCGAACCTGCGTTGCCGTCGCGCCCCGCTGCCGCGCCCACCCCGGAAACCATTCTTCGTGATTTGGTCGAAACGTATGGCGTGAGCGACCACGAAACGCGCGTGCGCGAAGCCATTGCCCGCCTGCTGCCGGCCTGGGCCAAGCCACAGACGGACAGTAGCGGCAACCTCATCCTTCATTGGCCCGGCAAGGGACCGCGCCTCGTGGTCGTCGCCCACCAGGATGAAATCGGATATGAGGTGCGCTCCATCCTGCCCGACGGCACGCTCGAACTGGAAGACAAAGGCGGCGGCCTGCCGCCGTTCTTCCTTGGCCACGCCGGCTTCGTGCACACCGCTACCGGTATTCGCCCCGGCGTGCTGGAACTTCCGCAGGGCTGGGACCAATCTGCCTTTCACTGGCCGCCTGAATCGCGCAACGCGACCTACCGTATGGATGTGGGCGCGGCCAACCCGCAGCAGGCAGCGGAACTAGGTATCAAGATCGGAGATTTTGTCACCATTCCCAAAAAGTATCGCCGCTTGCTGGGCACGCGTGTGAACGCCCGCAGCTTTGACGACCGCCTCGGCTGCACGGCTTTGCTGGCCGCAACATGGTCTCTGGGGCCGCAGCTCGGCGGCCGCGATGTCACTTTCGTATGGTCCACGGGTGAAGAGTTGGGCCTGGTTGGCGCAGCCGCCGTAGCCAAGAGCATGGCCGCCGCAGGGCGCGCTCCGGAGTATGTCTTCGCGGTGGACACCTTCGTCAGTTCCGACTCACCGCTGGAGTCCACACGCTTCGCCGACGCCAAAGTGGGAGAGGGCTTCGTCGTGCGTGCCGTGGACAATTCCAACGTCGTGCCCCGCAAGCTGGTTGAAAAACTGGTCGCCCTGGCACGCGCTCAGGGTATTCCCGCGCAGTATGGCGTGACTGGTGGCGGCAACGATGGCGCCGCTTTCCTGCGTTACGGGTCCACCGATGTCGCCCTAGGGTGGCCATTGCGCTATTCCCATTCTCCCGGCGAGGTGGTGGACACGCGCGATGTGGACGCCCTCGCGCACATTGTGGCCGCAGTGGCCCGGCAGTGGTGAGCCTCCCGCAATCCAGGAGCCTACTCCCATACCTGGCAGCCATGTACCATTGAGCAACTGCTCTTCCCACTCCGGCCTCGAAATGCTCACAAATGGCTGCTTTTCCGTGTATATACGCGTCCAACACTGGTATAGTTTGAGGGAAGCCGAGGCCGCATTCCCGTAGTTCTTCCTGCTCCCCCCTGCGGCCCGGGAGGATGTGTTTGCGTTTCTGGACACACACCAGACTCCATCTTGGTCTCGTCCTGGCAGGCTTGCTGCTGGCGGCTACGGCCGCGCAGGCGGCTGCAAACTTCACCGCCCAGGAGCGGCTGGGTTATGGCGTCGGCGACCAGTGGGAGCCCGCCGTCACGGCGGATGGTTTCGGACACGTTTACCTCCTCTATCCGCAGTATGGCCTGGTGCCCAACTGCCCCACCTGCCCCAGCCCCAGCATGATCCTGCAGGTGAGCAGCGATCGCGGCCTGAGCTGGTCAGCACCCCGCGTGATCGTGCCTGCCGGGGACGGCCAGTACGATCCTCAGCTCGCCGTTGACCCTCTCGACCGCCGCACTCTCTATGCTTCCTGGCTGCAGAACTCGAAGAGCAGCACGGTAGTGGCCAAGTCAACCGATTTTGGCCAGACCTGGTCGCTGGTGGTGGCCAACCGCATCGCCCACGGCGTGGATAAGGATGTCCTGGCCGTGCGCAGCAATGACGTCTATGTGGCCTATAGCCAGGCGCAGCATCTCTGGGTTTCGGTTTCGCACGATGGCGGCCAAACCTTTGCTGCGGTTAGTCTGAACAGCAATCCCCGGCTGCGCTGGGTCACGGCCGGTGGCGCTGCCATCGATCCGGCTGGAAATGTTTATTTTGCCTGGGCGGGATTTCGCCAGCGTGAAGGCGTTAGTGGCCCGGTAAATCTCTATCTGAGCAAGTCGAGCGATGGCGGCGCTTCCTGGCAGACCACTTTGCTCGATTCCTCTACCGCTCCACCCAGTTGCTCCGATCACAAATGCGGCTGGGCCTTTCTGGGCGCTCAAATGGCCCTCACTTCTGACGCAGCGGGCACTCTTTACGCCCTGTGGAATAGTGGGCGCCAGGCTGGCGCTGCCGAGCGCATTTACTTTGCTTCCTCCACGACGGGCGGCGCCTCCTGGAGCGCAAGGCAGGACATCTCTTCAGCGCCCTTGGGCGTGGAGCACGCCTTTCCCGCCATTACGGCTGGTGTTGCGGGTGACGTGCGTATCTCCTGGATGGATACTCGTTCGGCTCCTTACTGGAACACGTTCTACCGCAGTTCGACGAACGGCGGCGCTTCCTGGTCCGAGGAAGCGCGGATCTCTTCCTATGTCGCGGGCTACAGCTACATCTCTCCTGCCGGTTTCAGTTTTCCCTTCGGCGATTATTTCCAGATGGCAATTGACGATCTGGGCCGCACACACGTTGTCTGGGGAGAAGGGCTGAATTGGAACACTCCCGGCTCTGTCTGGTACGCCCGCGGCCGATAATCCATTGACCTTGAGTTTTGTGAGTTGGCGTGGCCGCCCACGTGAAGTGTCTTCACGATGGAGTCATGCTGAGGGCCTTCAGGCCTGAAGCATCTCGCGTGCACTGACGACTACGATGCGCACGCAAGACTGAACCTTCCAAAAATCCAAAAGGCCGCCTGGCAGCGCAGGCAGCCTTTTGTTCAAGGGAGAATAGTTCTAACGGAGTTCAAAACCGTCAAAACTTTCTGGCGAAATCTTATGAGCCGCCAAAGCGGGGTGTCAAGATTTTTTTCCAGAATAAGTGCTTTATTTTTCAATTACTTACAAATAATGTGATTAGTCGCACCAGAAGCATAAAAATGGGAAAAACCGATCGGGCGGACTGGGACAGAATGTCCTAACATCAACATTTTCATGGGGTTAACCGGGTTAACGCCAGTCGCCCAGCTTCAGGCTGATGATTTCCACATCCTTGGAGCGGTCGAAAATGCGGTCCGGGAACAAACGCTTCATCAGCACCCGGAATCCGCCAAACAGCAGCCCTGCCACTAACGCGAACCCCATGAGGATGGCCACCAGCAGAATTACACCCACCAGTAAGTTGCCGATGTTGTCGCGTTTGCTGAAGAACGTATTCTGATTCCAGGTGACGTCGGCATCGTAGTTCACCTGATCCAGCAACGACCTGGCATCGCCGTTGGATACCTGTCCGGAAACCAAGGCCACCAAAGGCCCGCTGCGCTTCACGCGGCTGGCGGGGTTCTCCGTTTGCGAGGTGGTGTGCAACGCGGCATCAATCACCTTTGCCCGTTCGGCGGCAATCTGCGGCGTCGGATATGAAATCACCATCAGGGTGGCATCACCCTGCGAGCCAGCGGAGGTTGCATATTGCGCCATCGCCACTTCCGCGCCCTTGGCGAAATCCACCACCTCGGGTGAAATCGGAGTTGCCACATTTCCCAATCCCACCGCTCCCATGAAGTAGCGAACCGAGTTGGCTCGCCGAGCCTGCTTTGGAAGATAGGCCAGCACTGGAGGCAGGTCGCGGGCATTGCCTGTGGGCAAAGGCAGCGAAGCGGCCAGATCGCGCAGCTCCGCCGCCGACATGACGGTCACGCGGTCGAGCACGGCGTCCACTACGATGTTGCCTCGAACAAACAGGACCCGCCCGTTGTTCGAGGCTGCCTGGTCGCCAATATTCTCCGTCGCCATCTCCGGCTGCTTGTAGAAGCTGAAAGCGCCGAAAGCGCCGCTGGCGTCGGCAAAGCGCGCGGCTTTCACCTTCATTATGCGATCGGAGCGTACATAGGTAGCCTGCTCCATTTCGCGGAAGCCATACTCTTTGAGCAGAGGAGCGAATGCCGGATCGGCTTTGGCCGTATCCTGGCTGACTGCCGGGGGAGCGGAGAGGCGCCAGCCGGCAAATTCCGAGGGCAAAAAGGCTGCGCTGCCGCCTGCGGGGCTGGCCCAGGCTGTGCTCAGGCTTCCGAAGCAGAAAGCTATCAGAATGGCTAGTTTTTTCATGCGGCTCAATGACGGGTGAGCGAATCCTTGCTCTTATTAGACTACGCCGGGCTGCTGGAAGTTTCTACTTCCCAGCCTACTGCCCGTCGCCCTGAGCCACGCTGCTGGCCACCTTGATTCCGCTTAAACCACTGGCATAACGGGCTATACCGCGATACAGGGCCAGGGCAATGCGCTGCCGGTAGGCGGGGCTGCGCAGTTTGCGTTCGTCCTGGGGATTGCTGACGAAGGAGATCTCCGCCAGTATGGAAGGCATTTTGGCGCCGATCAGCACTACGAAAGGCGCCTTCTTTACGCCACGGTTGTGAATGGCGGGAGTAGCCAACACTAATCCCGCATACAAAGCATGCTGAACATCGGCGGCGAATTCTCGCGATTCTTCCACCTTCTCCTGCAGCGCGATGTTCTTCACCAGTTGCTGAAGTTGATGAATGGATTGATCGGAGACCGCGTTCTCGCGTGCCGCCACCTCCAGCGCATCGCTGGAAGTGGTGAAATTCAGGTAGTAGGTCTCTACGCCGCGTGATTCCGGATTTTGGCTGGAATTGGCGTGTACGGAGACGAATAGATCGGCCTCTGTCTGGTTGGCGATTGCGGTGCGCGTCTCTAGAGGAACGAAAGTGTCATCATTCCGCGTATACACCACGTCCGCCCCAAGTCGCTGCTGCAGAAGTTTTCCCAGCCGCAGAGAGACGTCGAGCACAAGGTCCTTTTCTTCCAGGCCATTAGACCCGATGGTGCCGGTATCGTGCCCTCCATGCCCGGGGTCTATCACGATCTTGCCGACTTTCAGGCCCAGCGCACGGATCAGCGATCGGTCGCCGCTGGAGGTTGGACGTGCCTCGCGCGCCTGTACCTCTTCTCCGCCCTCGCTAACAACCACCCGGGATGGCCGCATTGCCGACGGCGGCAATACATCAGAGCGCCGGGCGTTGGCTGGTTCGCTCGTGGAGTTGTCGCCGTCATCGTCGCTGATAATCTTCGGTCCAGCCGGTTTCACTTTTTTGCTGGTAACCGAAGTTATGTCCGGCCCCGGCTCAGCGGGTTGGTTCAGAGGCCGTGCCGAGCTCGCAACTTTAGCCGCAGACTGCTTTAATCTGGTGACGCTTGCCCCGCGGCCATGCATGTCAATGATCAGCCGGTCGGGATTGGGAAGAAGGAATGCGGAATAATTGGCGAGATCCTTTACCTCCAGAATCAGCCGCGAATCTCCAGGCTGGTATTCTGAAATCCCGACTTTTTTCAGCAATCCATTCTTGGGATTAATGCTTTTGTCCGTCAGAGACGGCGCCAGCCGTGTCCAGTGCAGATCGAAGATGACGCGATCCGGGTTGCGCAGGCGCTCGGAATGAAAAGTGATGTCGCTGTCCAGGTCTACTGCGACTCGGGAGTAGTCGGGCGTGGACCAGTAGCGGATTCCTTTTACCCGCGCCAGGTCAGAGTCGCTGTTGGGCGGGGTAGCAGGCGCTTTTGCAGCCTCGGCCGGAGCCGGCTTGCGCGCCGGCTTGCTCTTGGCTAATGCTTGCCGTGCTTCGTCTGCCCGGCTGCTGTGGGGATAGTCCTTCAGGAATTGCTGGAAAATCAGCTTGGCCATCGCCGGCTGATTCAGATCATCCTTGTAAATCTCGCCCATCGCCAGCAAAGCGTTGCCGCGATAGCGATAGCCCGGGTACTCGCGCAGCAGGAATCTATATTGCCCGATCGCGGCGCGCAGCATTCCCGCGTTGTCAAACTGGCGCCCCGCCTCCGCCAGCAGGTCGGCCACTGCCAGTACGCTGGCGGGCGCCTTGGCAGAACCGGGATCGAGGTAATAGACGCGGCGGTAGGCGCTGATCACGCGCTGGTAGTCGCGGCGTGTGCGGTTTTCCGGTTGCCGGCTATGAAGGCTGTCCTCTAATTTTTCTGCCCGTGCGAACTGCGTTTGCGGCGCCTGGGCCTTGCGCGCTTCAGCCGCCAATGGCAACGCCAAGGTTGATGCCAACAACACAGCGGCACACAACTGCGCCTGACCTGGGAGTATCTGTTTCAATTTGTTAGCCCGTTCCCGCTACCGAAGCACCGAACTGCTAGTCGGTGTTAGTCATGGTCATCACACCCTGTGCGTCGCGATACACCCGCACCGGATCCCGGTTGGGCACGATGAACGTTCCCGCTCCTGAGCCTGACTTGCCGCTCCAATACAGGCGGGTGATCTTCTTCACGTAATTGCGTGTTTCGGAGTACGGCGGCACGCCCGAATTACGCATCACCGCGCCCACTCCTGCGTTGTATGCCGCCAGCGTGAGCCGCACATCGCCTCCGAAGTTGTCCAGCAACTGCCGCAGATGGCGCACGCCGGCGTCCACGTTTTGTTCGGGATCGAAGGGATTGGTGACCTTGAGCTGCCGTGCCGTGACCGGCATAAGCTGCATCAGCCCCATCGCCCCGGTTCGCGATACCGCATGCGGGTTAAAGTTGGACTCCACCTTGATGACTGCCCGCACCAGGTTGGGGTCGACGTTATGGCGCGCGGCGGCTTGCTCAATAGCGGCGTTAATGTCTGCCGGTGGAGTAACCTCCCCCGCGCCAAAGGCTTTCGGCGCAGGGGCCGTGTTCAGTATGCTGCGTACTTCTGCGGCCGCGGAACGTGCCGCCCGCATGGAGTAGTGGCTGGCCGGCGGCACCGGTTTCCACCGGTGCTCAGTCGTGCTCCAGTACATCAGGCGGGCGCCCGTGGGCTGGCTGGCCTGCGAACGCGGTGCTGTCTTCTTCGCCGGCACAGCAACGTCGTTTTCGTAAACTGTGCGGCCGTTACGTTGCACTCCGACGATTCCTCCGGCGTTTGCGGAAGAGTCGGGACCGATGCCGGCCTGCAGTGATGGCGTGGTGAAAAGAAAGGAGATCGCGATTGCGGGAACTGCCATCAGGACGAAATGCAGGCGCTTGCGCATCATCGGGCACGGCTTCCGCGAGGAAACACACTCCTTCGCTCACCTACCCTCAGCCTGACGGAGATTCACCAGAGTATTTCGATTATAGGACTGCCGCCCGGGCCGAACAATCTGCCGAAGGGCCTTAGAACCACCAAAGTAATAAAGCTAAGTGACTGTGGTGCAGCAGGTTAACTGATTTGGCATTATGCGCGTCGCCATTAACGATCGGCATTCGGCCATTAGCAATCAGCATTCAGCGCTCAACATTCAGCAAATGAACTGCGGTAAAGGGGATAAGGCAAAGACGTTTATGGACTGAGTGCTGATTGCCTGACTGCTGAGTGCCAATTCACAAATCCCTCAATTACAATTTCCTTCAGCCCCCATGAACTCATTCGCCACTCCTGAGCGCCAGGCGCCGGATGCGGAAATGCTCTTCGGCTTCTGGTATCGCGCCCTTCCCAGCGAGCGTGTGCGCCACAACCGGCTGCAGAAAGCCATGCTCCTGGAAATTCCGCTGGTGCTTGGCCGCGATGCCCAGGGCCACGCCTTCGCTCTGCGCGATGCCTGCCCTCACCGTGGTATGCCCCTCTCCTGTGGCATTTTTGACGGCCAGCAATTGGAGTGCAGCTATCACGGCTGGAAGTTCGACGCCCACACAGGCCAATGCCAATTAATTCCATCACTTACGGCCGATCAGAAGCTGCGTGTGGACCGCATCTACGCCGGCGCTATGGCGTGCGCCGAGTATGACGGTTACATCTGGGTATATGTCCCCGAGGCCGCAGCGCCCGGCGCAAGCGCTACCAAAGCGGCTGAGCCGCCGGTACCCGCGCCCCGTGTGCCCATGTTTTCAGACAGCTACAAGCTGGCTTACCTAACCGCGGAAATGCCGGTGAATGTGGACCACGGCATTATCGGGCTGATGGATCCGGCGCACGGCCCGTTCGTGCACCAGGCCTGGTGGTGGCGCTCACGCCACAGCATCCATGAAAAGCAAAAGGCGTTTGAGCCGATTCCC
>DATJFA010000144.1:0-5574 GCA_035496015.1 Terriglobales bacterium
GGAAGGAGATAGCATGCGTTGCCGAGGCCCAGACCTGGAGCGGTTGGGGCGAGACCCCACCCAGGAGAACTCTGCGGGCCGCGTCAAATATCAGGAGTGATGAGGCGGCGATCGCCGCCATTGCCAGCCAGCCGGTCAGAAGCCTGCTCCGCGCCGTGAGCAAGGTGATTGCCGCTCCCGCCATGCACACCAGAATGGCGGCAAATACGGCTTGCTCTGGAGCCATCATGCCAGCACCTTCTCAGCCCAGGAGTGCGCCCCTAGTTGTCCCACCTGCTGTGCCCTCAGGTCCCGCAACAGGCCGTGGATGATTTCCATGGATGCCTCCATAGTGGAACTCAACTCCTGCCCGGGCTGCAGCGACTCCGGCTGCACGCCCAGGAGCCATACCCGGGTTCCTGCCTGTTCCAGCGCCAGGGCCAGCACTCCCAGAGAAATCTTGTGGGTCGAGATTTGCGGGAAAGCGGTGGCAATCTCAGCCGCATTGAGGAAGACCACCGTGCCGGGCTCGTCCTGAAAATTGGTGGCATCAATCACCAGCAGGTGATCGAAGCGCTGCTCGGCGATCCTGCCCAGGTAATGTTCCGGCGTGGTGCCGGCAATGATGACGTCCGAAATGCCGGCCGCTACCAGTTCCTCAGCCAGATAAACGCCGAAGCCGTCGTCGCCGTAATCCACGTTGCCCACGCCCATGACGCAAATGCGTCCTTTCAGCGTGCGCTGCAGTTTCTGGCCAAGGCCTTCCATCAGATCTCCTCCCCCAGCTTCTTGATCTGTTCGTAAGTGAACACCGGGCCGTCCACGCAGACGTAGGCCATTCCGATGCAGCAGTGGCCGCATTTGCCCACGCCGCACTTCATGTATCGTTCCAACGTAGAAACAATGTTCTTTTCCGCGCACCCCATGGCCAGCAGGTCGCGAATGACGAAGCGGAACATAACCGGCGGCCCGCAGACGAACACGGTGCTGTTGGCCACCGCCACGCTTACGCCCGGTTGGGTGAACAGGCTGCCCACCACGCCCACGTGCCCCTTCCAGTTCGCGTCGGCCCGATCCACGGTCAGGTAGCATTCCACTCCTGCCGACTGCCCCCATTCGCGCAGGTTGGGCATGTACATGAGTTCCTGGGGTGTTTTGGCGCCGTAGAAAATCTGAATGCGGTCGTAATACTTGCGATGCTCGAGCGCGTAAACGATGCAGGAGCGCAGCGGAATCATGCCGATGCCGCCGGCCACGAACACCAGATCGCGGCCGTAGTAATCCTCCATGGGGAAGCCGTTGCCGTAAGGACCGCGGACCGCGAACTTCTGGCCCGGCTGCAGCTTATCCAGTTCGCCCGTGCAGCTGCCAACCTTGCGGATGGTGAAGAAGGTTTCTTCCTCGCCCGGGCTGGAGGGCAGGGAAGCGGGAAACTCGCCCACCCCAAAGAGGGAAATCTGCGCGAACTGTCCGGGACGAAACTTATGAAATTCCTGCTGTTCGGTGGCGTCTTCGAAGTGCCAGTAGAAAGTCTTCACCTCGGGAATTTCCGGCAGCACGCGCTCCAGCACCGCTGGCTTGGGCAAATAGACGTTTTGGGTGGCCGCGCTCATTTTGCCTCCGCCTCGGCCGTGGCCCGCCGAATCATCTCCACCACCGTGGGCATGCCAATTTCGCCGTGGCACACGGCGGCGCAGCGCCCGCAGCCTACGCAGGCCATGGAGAGCTCCCGCTGGATGAAGTAATGCGACAACTTGCGGAAGAAGCGCCGGTTGCGCCGGTCGTGTACCGCGCGCCGGGGGTTAAAGCCTCCGGCCATACGTGTAAAACCGCCCAGGGCGCAGGAGTCCCACACCCGCACTCGCTCCACCTCTGTGGCGCTGACCTGGCGGTCCGTGACCGTGAAGCAGGTGCACGCCGGGCACACGTAGGTGCAGCCGCCGCATTCCAGGCAGCGCTGGCCGATCTCCTCCCATGTCTTCTCCGTGACTTTCCCCTGGGAGACGTAGCGCACCGCGGCCGAAAACCAGCTGGTCATCGTGCTTTCAAAGTGAGTGCGCAAATGTTCCAGAATTTCGCGGCGCCTGGCCACGTGTTCTTCCGTCCCTTTGCGGAAAATGGGATTGGCCAGCAAGGCTTCGCCGGCCGGCGTTCCCGCCACAGCCATGAACTCATTGCCCAAGTCCATCAACTGCAAATCAAAATGATCGCGCGCTGCCGGGCCGGTGTCGGCGCACATGCAGAAACATTCCTTGCCGATGTCGCGCTCCGGGTCGGTGCAGACCAGGTTGACGAGCAGCAGGTTGCGCCGCCGTTTTTCGTAGTAAATGTCGCTGAACTCGCGGCCGAGGAAGAAGCGGTCCAGGTGATAAATGCCGGCAAGGTCGCAGGAGCGGATGCCGAAAATCGCCCGTTTGGGCGCCTCATAGGTGGGCTCAATCCGCAAATCGCCGTTATTCCGCTCCGCCTTCATCAGGCGTTCGATGTGAGGGAAGACAAAGCGCTTGGGCGGGTAATAGGGGTTGGGCAGATGGATCTGGATGTGGTCGCGATTGGCGTCGGTGACGGTATCGAAGTAGGTGTCGCGCCCGCGTCCGCAGAATGGCGCCAGTACCTCGTAGCCCTGCTCTCGCAGCAGGTCCACGACCGCCAGCACATCGGAGTTTGCCAGGACGCGGGCTTTCATGCCGCCACCTTCTCCACTCGCACCGGGACCAGCTGGCTGCGGTCGCCGATGCCGGTCAGAATCTTCCTCTCCACTTCCCGCAGGAAATAGGGAACGAAAACGGTGCCGCTCATGACTTCGGGAGTGACTCGCGCGGTTGCTTCGGCAGAGCCCTCCGTGGTTCGCAGCGTAATCTTCTGGCCGTCGCGCACCCCCAGGATTTTGGCGTCTTCGATGTTGATTTCCACAAAGCCAGCGGGATAGTCCAGCCACAGAATGCGGTACTCGCGCTTTAGAGTTTCGCTGTGACGCACCAGCACATCCTGCGTCCAGTAATAAAGGGAGCTGCCAAAAAAGAGCTGGAATGGATACTCGGCTGCGGTGGAAACCTTTGGCGGCTTGGCAAGCGGCGCAAAATTGAATTTAACCGCGTTGCCGGCTGCGAACAGATAGCGTGTGCCTAGGGGCTGGTCCTTGGTGCAGGGCCACTGCCGCCCATACTCGCGGGCCAGGTTCTCGTAGCTGGCTCCGCTGTAGAAGGGAACCGCCTGGCCTATCTCCTCCATTACTTCGGCAGCGGAGGAATAGTTCCAATTCGCTCCCATCAAGCGCGCCAGGCGGGTTAGCTGCTGCCAAACCGGCATCAGTCCAGGAGCCGGCTCCACCACCTTCTGAGCCAGCTGAATGCGGCGCTCCGTGCTGGTGAACGAGACCTGCTCTTCTCCGTAAGCGGTGGCAGGCAGCACGAGGTCGGCATACCGGGCGGCATCGGTAATGAACAGCTGCTGCGAAACCACCAGTTTGAAGTCTTCGAAGAGTCCTCTGGCCTCCTCCACGCCGGCGGCGCTGGCGGGATCGTATTGGCACATCCACAAAGCCTTCACCGCGGGGTTGAGGCCATCGGCCAAAAGTGAAGCCGCGCGCAGTCCGGGAGCAGCCGGCAGCTTCGCCTTCCACAGAGCTTCCAGTTGAGCGCGAGCGGCGCTGTCCGCAACCGGCTTGTATCCCGGCAGACGGTCGGGCAGCATACCCATGTCGCATACGCCCTGCAGGTTGTTCTGCTCGTTTAAGGCCAGGATTCCGGCCCCGGGCTTCCCGAGATTGCCGGTGAGCAGCACCAGGTTTACCACCGCGCGGATGGTTTCCCGGCTGCGCGCTTCCATGCTGGTGGAATAGAGCAGGCACGCGGCACGGGCGCCGGCGTAGGTGACTGCTGCGCGTTCAATCATCTCTGCGGGGACTCCGCAGACCTCCGCCGCCTGCAGCAAGTCGTAATCCCGCACTAGCCGCAGGAAATCTTCATAATTTCGGCAGCGCGCCTTGATGAAAGCCAGGTTGGCCAGCCCGCGATCGAGGATGACCTTGGCCATAGCGCCGTACAAAGTCACTTCCGTGCCCGGCCGAATCTGCAGGAAAAAGTCGGCGTTCTCGGCCACGCGATGGCGACGGGTGCCGATTACAATCAGGCGCGCTCCCCGCAGTTTGGCGCGAATCACCGCGCCCCCGATGGTAGGCAGCCGCCGCGCCAGGTCCACTCCGTCCACCACGATCACGTCGCTCTCGCCCAGATCGGCGACGGAGGTGCTGGCCGCGGGCACGCCGGTCATTTGCAGCAGCACATCAATGGAGTTGTTGCAGAACACGCTGCTGCCCTGGTCCACGTTGTTGGTGCCGATCACGGCACGGGCGAACTTCTGCAGTAAGTAGGCGTCTTCATTGGAGCAGCGAGGCGAGTTGAGGAAGGCGATGGCGTCCGGACCATAGTGGTCGCGGATCTGCTTCAGCCGGGTGGCCACAAATTCGAAAGCCTCGTCCCAGCCAACTTCCTGCATTTCGCCTTTCTTTCGCAGCAGCGGCTTTTTCAGGCGCTCCGGCGAACTGGCGATTTCGTGCACGTGCCAGCCGCGCACGCAGATTCTGCCCTGGTTGGTGGGATGGGAGACACTGGGATATGCGCCAATTACCTGGTTATCAGCCGTTTCCAGGTAAAGGCCGCAGCCGACTCCGCAGTAGGTGCAGGTAGTCAACTGATGGGCCATGCCAGCCTCCCCACTCTGTGCGCCGGCGAGCAGACGCCAACATTCTTATGTTATGGAGGAGTCAACAACGGCAGCCGTGATTAGGGTCACGCCCGACCGTGACCGGGCGCACTCAGAGTCCAAAAAAGAACTAGTGTCAGTTACAATCAGGCCGGCGTATAACATTCGACGCGGGATCGCTCATGACTGATTCGGGCCGTTCACGATGTGAATTCGAAGGCAAGAAGCTGAAGGTACAGGTCGATATTACGATCAGCGCACATACTGATTCCATTTCTCCGGTAGTGGAGGCGGTGCTGGCCCTGGCGCGGGAAATGAAATGTGCCGTGGGCAAGGAGTTTGAGGTTGAAACCGCAGTGCGCGAGGCGCTGGCGAACGCCATTCGCCACGGCTGCGGAGACGATTCCTCAAAGCGGGTGGAGTGCTGCGTGGCTTGCGACGAAGCGCATGGAATGTTGATCGTAGTCCGCGATCCCGGGCCGGGCTTTAACCCTGCCGGAATCCCCAACCCCATCGTCGGCGAAAATATCTATTCCAATCACGGGCGAGGCATTTACCTCATCAATCAGCTGATGGATGAAGTTCGCTTCGAGCGCGGCGGCAGCGAAATCCACATGCGCAAGGGGTAAGGACGCACGTCTCCCCTACTTCCGCCATGACACGCCGGGAAATCGGTTCGACGAACTCGCCTGCCGGAGGTTAGGTATGAAACGAACGCTCGCCTTAGCCCTTACCATGTTGTTGTCGGCCAGCGCCTGGGGGCGCGACCCGTGGAAGGGCAAGGACTACAAAGACTGGGACGCTAGCGATGTGCGCAAGATCCTCTACGACTCTCCCTGGTCGAAACGGGTTAGCCGCACTGCATTGCAAGCCCCGGAAGGTCCGGCAGAG
>DATJFA010000145.1:0-6632 GCA_035496015.1 Terriglobales bacterium
ATGGATTGGTGGGAGTGCCAGAGCGGACACATCCTAACCAACTTGGTTCTCCGCGTAATGTGCTGCATTGGTGGTGCAGTGTCAACAACAATTTGCTGTGAAAAACGGAAACGCACGCCGGAATTCCCGAAAAGAGGCCCATGGACACAGGACAAAATCAGCCAAAAATCGCAACCGACCGGCAAGCCGCCTGGGGTTTACTAACTGAGTTCACCCAGTCAGAAAGTTTGCGCAAGCATGCCCTGGCAGTGGAAGCCTGCCTGCGTGCCTATGCCCGGCAGCATGGCGAAGATGAGGAGAAGTGGGGCGTGGTCGGACTGATTCACGACTTCGATTACGAAAAGTATCCCAGCCTCGATGATCATCCCATGCGCGGCAGCGAAATTCTGGAGCAGCGCGGCTGGCCGGAGGAGATTCGCCGCGCTATCCTTTCCCATGCAGACCACACTGGCGTGACCCGGCAGAGCAGGCTTGAGCATGCTCTCTTTGCTTGCGACGAACTGGCCGGGTTCATTACCGCCGTGGCGCTGGTCAAGCCGGGCAAGTCGCTGGCCGAGGTGGACGCACGCTCGGTGCGCAAAAAGATGAAGGATAAGGCGTTCGCCCGCAGCGTGAACCGCGAAGACATCACTAAAGGGGCGCAGGAACTGGGCGTGGAACTGGAGCAGCACATCGCCTTCTGTATTGAAGCCATGAAGGGGATCGCCGGCGAGTTGGGGCTGGATGGGAGCAAAGCAGCAGTTAGCAGTTAGCAGTTCAACTTCTTCGCCGCGGATACACGCGGATGAACGCGGATCCCAGGTCATGGTTCTTTGAAATGTCACGCTGAGCTCAGCCTGGTGATTCGTTGGCGAATCGGTAGGCGCACTCGAAGCACCCCTGCGCAGTCGGTCGGACCACAATGCCTGAGGAAGTTTCCGGCTTGTTGTGTGGTGGAGAGAACTCCCTTTGGCAACCCAGAGCGTGCAGCATCGCAGAGGTATTTCGACTCGGGCATACGCCCTCGCTCAATATGACAGGCGAAAAATCTCGTTGAACACAACCATGCCGACTCTAATCTCGCACCCTACACGCATTCAGGCGGCCGGAACCAAGCCCAAGCTGATTGACGAATACATTGGCCGGGTGAACTCGAAGACTAGGGGGCTAAGCGTGGCACATATGCGCAGCCCGGAGGGCTGGTCGGAGCCGGGCCAAACCCCGGAATTCGACGAATATACAGTTGTGCTGAAAGGCATGCTGCGAGTCGCTCATAAAGGCGGGCACCTGGACGTGCGCGCGGGACAGGCGGTGATTGCGCATCGCGGGGAATGGGTACAGTATTCCACTCCTGAAGGCGCCGAATACATTGCCATCTGCCTGCCGGCATTCTCCCCGAAAACGGTACATCGAGAGAATTGACGATTGAAGGTCTAAGGCTGACGATTGGAAACCAGCCCTGGGAACTCTTCTCCGCGTCGGCCGGCTGTAATTTCGCTTGGCACGAGACAACAAATTACATCTCTAGCCATGTTTGGAGTGTGGATTGAAGGCCGAACTTCGGTAGAGACGTTGCTCGCAACGTCTCAGTAAACGCAAGGTCCTTCGACTCGCGCTCCTTCGCATGCGCTCAGTCGCGCTCGCTCAGGATGACATCGAAAAAAATTCATTATAGGTTTTAATCCGCGATCATCCGCGTGAATCCGCGGCGAATGTAGTTCTGTTCCCTTGCCGAAGGAAGCTACCGCAGCGCGTCAGCGACCTTGCCGCTGCCAATCAGATCGGAGATGCGGGCGAAGTCATCGGCCAGGACGCGGTCATGCTCGAGGGGGGGCGATACAGAGCGAATCGCCGCATGAGCCGCCTGCAGGCGTTTGCTGGTCTTAAGCGGCGCCTGGAAGTCAATGCCCTGGGCGGCGGCCATGGCCTCAATCGCCAGCACATGGCGAGTGTTGGCTACGATCTGCCGCAGCTTGAGCGAAGCGGCCATCCCCATGGAAACGTAATCTTCCTTGTTGCCGGAGGTGGTAATCGAGTCCACCGAAGCCGGGTGCGCCAGCACCTTGTTCTCGCTGGCCAGGGCGGCGGCGGTTACCTGGGCCATCATGAAGCCGGAGTTGAGCCCGGCGCCTGGCGCCAGAAAAGGCGGCAAGCCCTCGTTAAGCGCGGGGTTTACCAGGCGCTCCAGGCGGCGCTCGGAAACACCCGCCAGCGAACTCAGCGCAATTCCAAGGAAGTCAAGCGCGAAGGCCACCGGTTCGCCATGGAAATTGCCGCCGGAAAGGATGTCGCCCTCAGATTCGCCACTTTGCTCTCCGGGGCGAGGAGCGGGCGCAAACACCAGCGGATTGTCTACCGCGGAGTTGATCTCGGTTTCCATGACGCGGCGGCAATGAGCCAGGGTGTCACGCACGGCCCCGTGCACCTGGGGCATGCAGCGCAGCGAATAAGCATCCTGCACGCGGGCACAGTCGCGGTGAGATTCGCGAATCTGGCTGCCCTCCAGCAGGCGGCGCAGGTTCTCGGCGGTGCGCAGTTGGCCGGGATGAGGACGGACCTGGTGAATACGGGCATCAAAGGCGGCGTCGGTGCCGCGCAGCGCGTCCAGGGAGAGGGCGCCGATGACGTCGGCGGAATCCGCCAGCACCTCGGCGGCCAACAGTGCCAGAGCTCCCACTGACAACATGCCCTGGGTGCCATTGATGAGCGAGACCGCTTCCTTGGCTTCGAGCACAAGGGGCTTGATGCCGGCCTCACGCAGAGCGTCAATGGCGGCGAGATGCGCCCCACTGTATTTGCCGCTACGATCCGCAATGAGCACCTGGCCTTCGCCCAGCATGGGCAGCACCAGGTGGGCGAGAGGAGCCAGGTCGCCGCTGGCGCCCACGCTGCCCCTCGCCGGCACCACGGGATGCACGCGGCGGTTAAGCATTTCGCAGAAGGTGTCAATCACCAACGGGCGCACGCCGGAGAAGCCCTTGGAGAGCGAGTTGGCGCGCAGCAGCATCATGGCCCGCACTTCCGCTTCGGTGAGCGGCTCGCCCACGCCGGCGCAATGGGAGCGGATCAGGTTGAGCTGCAACTGGCGAATCTGGTCGGGAGGGATGCGCACGTCTGCCAGTTTGCCCACGCCGGTGGTGATGGCATAGGCCACACGGTTGTTGGCGACCTGGTCGTCCACCACGGCGCGGGCGCGGTTGACCGCCTCGCGGGCGTCGGCGCCCAGCAGGACGGGGCGAAATTCATAAACCACCTCGCGCACGTCGGCGAGGGTCAGCGAGTTGCCGTCAATGTGGAGAGCGTTCATGGGTAGCTGAAACCTGGCTAGCTGACTAGCTTACTAGCTGGCTGGCTAAAAAAGCATTCAGCACTCAGCCATTCGAGCGCTTTAACGCTGCGCGCGAGATCCTTCACGGCCGAAGCCGTTCAGATTGACGCCCGTAGAGAATCTTGCCGGGTTTCTGGCAAGGGCCGTCGCAGGCCGAATGCTAAATGCTGAAGCTACTTGCGTTTGAGCCACGCCGCTGGCGAGCCAAACAGCCAGCCAGTCAGCTGCTCTTCTCCGCTGCCGCCTTAAACACGGCCACGTACTTTGCCGGCAGCTCTCGCTTGCGCATATCAGGGCCAGTGACAATGTGCATGGTTTCGCCTTCCGCCAGAAGCGTGCCGTCGCTTTCCCGTACCGCCTGGTAGCCAAAATGAATCAGCGACTCGCGCACATTCTTCAGGTGCGTGCGGACCACAATCTCGTCATCATAGCGGGCAGGCGCCTTGAAGCGGCAGCGCGCGTCCACCACCGCGATGTAGCAGCCGTCTTCCTGCTCCATTTCGCGGTAGGTGAAACCGAGCTGGCGCAGCAGGTCCACGCGGCCCACCTCAAACCAAATAAAGTAATTGGAATGGTAAACCACACCCATCTGATCGGTTTCGGCGTAGCGCACCCGGATGCGGGAGAGGGCGATAGTGGCGATAGTGGCGGATTTGGGCATGTTTGGCTGACTAGCTGGCTAGCTGAATAGCTTAGCATTCAGCACTCAGCAATCAGCCCATAAACCTTCATCCAGCGCGCCAGCAAAGGCCGTTATCGCTGAACCCGAGTGCATCGTAGTTTGCGCGAGATCCTTCACGGCTAAAGCCATTCAGGATGACCCCGACAAGAACTCACAAATCCCCTGTGATCCTGTGCCCTCTGTGGTGAGAAAGCGTCACTTCCCTGTCCAGCGCGGCTTGCGCTTTTCCAGAAACGCGGTGATGCCTTCGCGGAAATCAGCAGTGGTGCGGATGCGGGCGTTGTCCTCGACGGCCTGGGCAATCTGCTCATCCAGGGGCCGGGCAATAAAACTGTTAATCAGCTTCTTGGTGAGGCGCACCGAGGAGGGACTGTTTTCCAGCAGCAGCGCCGCTAGTTCACGGGCGCGGTCCATCAAGCGCTCGGGTGGTACCACCTCGTTGACCAGGCCGAAGCGGTAGGCCTCGGCAGCGTCGAACAGGCGCCCGGTCATGAGCAGGTCGCGGGCGATTTTGTGGCCGACCTGCCACACCAGGATGGAGGAGACGATGGCAGGAACGAAGCCGATACGCACCTCGGTGTAGCCGAACTTGGCTTCCGGTACCGCCAGAGTGAAGTCGCACATAGTGGCAATGCCGGTGCCGCCGGCAATGGCGGCGCCGTTGACGGCGGCAATGGTGGGCTTGGGAAAGTCGTATAGACGGCGGAAGATTTGCGCCATTCGTGCCGAGTCCTGCACGTTCTGGTCGTGAGTCTTGCCCAGCAAGGCTTTCAGGCCTTCCAGGTCGAGGCCGGCGCAGAAGGCTTTGCCAGCGCCGGTAATGATGAGCACCTGGGCGGCGCCGCGCTCGACTTCATCCAGGGCCGCCATGAACTCATCCAGCAACTCGAAGCTGAGCGCGTTGCGCTTGTCGGGGCGGTTGAAGGTGATGATGGCGACGGGACCGTTGGCGGCGAGTTGCAGGTTTTTGGGCATAGAAGAATCGGTAATTGAGTAATTTGCAGTTCGGCTTTTAGCTCTTGCTCTTAGCTTTTAGCGCGTGGGTGAGGGCGCCCGCGCCACAGGAGTCTCGGTGGTACACGCGAGATGCTTCGGCGCTAAAGCGCCTCTGCATGATGCCTTCCTGTAGGAACAACAGTTCAGCCCAGTGCCAGCAGCCGAAAGCTAAGAGCCAAGAGCTAAAAGCCAAGAGCCGACAGCTAAACCTTAAATTTCGTGCCGATTTCCGCCGAAGCTTTCAGCACATTCTCCAGCGAGCGCTGAATCGGCGGCGCCACGCCGCGCTGCTTCAGCGCCTGCAGCACCTTTTCGGTGGGGATATTGCCCACCAGTTCGTCCTGGGCGAAGGGACATCCTCCCAGGCCGCCCAGGGCGGAGTCAAAGCGCCGGCAGCCGGCGTCGTAGGCGGCCAAGATCTTGTCCACGGCCTGTTCCGGGCGGCTGTGCAGGTGCACACCAATTTCCAGGTAATCGTACTTGGCCAGCACCGCGGAGACGAGCTCGCCAATCTGCTGCGGCCCGGCCACGCCGACGGTATCGGCAAGGGAGACCGTGTGGATGTCGGAAGATTCGAGCAACCCGACCGCCTCCACCACCTCGTTCACGCTCCAGTCATCGCCATAAGGATTGCCGAAGGCCATGGAGATGTACACCACGACGTCGAGGCCGGCTTCGCCCGCCTTCTTCTCGATGGTTTCCAGTTCGTCCAGGGCCGCTTCCAGAGTCTGGTTCTGATTTTTGTCCAGGAATGTGGGCGAAACCGAATAGGGAAAGCCGAGGGTGCGCACGGCGTTGGTGGCGATGGCGCGCTCCGCACCTTTGTTGTTAGCCACGATGCCGATGATCTCGACGTCATCGGGCGGATCGAGTTCCTGGAGTACCTTCTCGGAGTCGGCCATCTGCGGCACAGCTTTGGGCGAAACGAATGAGACCGCATCAATGTGCTTGAAACCCACGCCAATCAGCGCGTTCAGATATGCAACCTTGGTGTCAGCCGGAATCTGGCCCTTCAGCCCTTGCCAGGCATCGCGGGGGCACTCGATGAGCTTGACTTCACCCATTTTTCACCACGGAGACACAGAGACACGGAGGAACCCCAAATATTTCAAAGTACTTTTCGGACGACTCCGTCTTTCAGCACGGGAACATTGAAATTGATGATTAGCCCAACTCTCTTGCCCGTCAGTTTTAAATAGGTAAGGAGTTGGGCTTCGTGAACAGGGAGAACCTTTTCGACCGACTTCAGTTCGAGGATAACGGCATTCTCAACAACGATGTCCAAGCGGTATCCACAGTCGAGCTTTAGTCCTTTGTACTGCACCGGCAAGGTGACTTGGCGCTCAAAGCTCAAACCGCGAAGGTGAAGTTCGTGGCACAGACATTCCTCGCATGCGGATTCCAGTAAACCGGGGCCAAGCTCGCGGTGAACCTCAATCGCTGCGCCGATTATCTCCTGAGTCAAATCCTCAAGAATCAGTTTCCTCCGTGTCTCTGTGCCTCCGCGGTGAATCATGTTTGTAATACTCCCACCTTAAACTCCGCCACGTCGGGATTCAGAGCGGCCGCTTCCAAAGCCTCGATCAGCGCCGGGCGCGTTTCCACCGGGTCAATAATCTTGTCAATCCACAGCCGGGCGGCGCCGTA
>DATJFA010000146.1:0-7854 GCA_035496015.1 Terriglobales bacterium
CGCCTGGAGCCGGGCGATGCCATCATTGACGGCGGCAATTCCTATTACATTGACGACATTCGCCGCGCCAAGGAATTGCGCGCCAAGAAACTCTCCTACCTCGACGTGGGCACCAGTGGCGGCGTGTGGGGACTGGAGCGCGGTTACTGCCAAATGATTGGCGGCGACCGCGAAGTCGTGCAGCGCCTCGATCCGATCTTCAAAACCCTGTCCCCCGGCCGGGGCAATGCGCCCCGCACTCCCGGACGCGAAAAGGCTGCCGGCACCGCCGAGGAAGGATACCTGCACTGCGGCCCTAACGGCGCCGGCCACTTCGTCAAGATGGTGCACAACGGCATCGAGTATGGCCTGATGGCCGCCTACGCCGAAGGCTTCAACATCCTGCAGCACGCCAACGTGGGCAAGCGCGGCCGCGCGGTGGATGCCGAAACTACTCCCCTGCGCGATCCCGAGCACTACCAGTACGACTTGAACCTGGCGGACGTGGCCGAAGTGTGGCGGCGCGGCAGCGTGGTCGCCTCATGGCTGCTTGACCTGACCGCCATCGCCCTGCTGGAGCAGCCTGATCTCTCCGGCTTCTCCGGCCATGTCTCCGATTCCGGCGAGGGCCGCTGGACCATCCTGGCTGCCATTGACGAATCCGCGCCCGCGCCCGTGCTCAGTACCGCGCTGTATGAGCGCTTCACCTCGCGCGGCGAAGGCGACTTTGCCGCCAAGCTGCTCTCCGCCATGCGCTACCAGTTCGGCGGGCATGTGGAGCGCAAGGCGGGATGAGCGCCGCATGATCGTCGTGGTGATGGGCGTGTCCGGTTCGGGCAAAACCACCATCGGCACCAGGCTGGCCGAGGCGCTGCGCTGCGACTTCCTGGAGGGAGACTCGCTTCATCCGCCCGCCAACGTGGAGAAGATGGCCCACGGTATCCCGCTGACGGATGCCGACCGCGCTCCCTGGCTGGCCGCGATCCGCGCGCACATACTGGCGGCCATCGAGCATGGGCAATGCCTGATCGTCGCCTGCTCCGCCCTCAAGCAGCAGTACCGCGATTTTCTTTCCCAGGGCACCAACATCATTTGGGTATACCTGAAGGGCACGCCGGAAGTGATCGAGCCGCGCATCGAGCATCGCCGCGAGCACTACATGAAAGCTGGCTTGCTGCCCAGCCAGTTTGCCGACCTGGAAGAACCCAAGGACGCCCTGGTGGTGGATATCTCGCTGCCGCCCGAGGCCATTCTTCAGCAGCTGCTGGCTAAGTTGCACGCCCGCTCCTAGCGCGCGTTGCCGCCTGTCCTTCTCGGTGCTCTGTGATAGATTTTGATTTTCCCCAGGCGGCAACTCAGCATCTAAGCTAGAAAACAGGCGAGGTGTTTATGAGCAAGCTTTGTACAGCGGCCGGTGTGGTGTGTTTGCTGATGTCGCTGGCATCGGCGGGAGCGATAGTTCCGCCTCCTCAGGCATCCAACGCGGTTGTTGCCCACATCACGCAGGGGCCGACCATTGAATATGCCGACGACCAGTTTGCCGTGGTCACATGGAGCACCGATGTCGCCACCGAATCCCGCGTCTACTACGGCACCGATCAGAAAAATCTGAGCCAGGTTTCGGAGAACCACAACAGCCGCACCTTCCATCGCCTCGACCTGCAGAACCTGCAGCCCAATACCACCTACTACTTCCGCATTGATACCGGCTCGCCTTCCACCCTGGCCAGCAACAGCTTCCAGACGGTAGCCACCGGCGCGGCCGCGGAGCGCGATCTGCAGCCCGCGCGCCTGAACCAGGCCGTGGCGGCGGCCATCACCAAGGGTCCAAGCATTCAGTACGCCGGCGACACCTCTGCCGTCATCAACTGGTCCACCGGCTCGCCTTCGCCCAGCAAGGTTTACTACGGCACTAACCAGGCCAGCCTGGCGCAAGCCGCCGAGGAGCCCGGCGCCAACACCTATCACCGCGTCCATCTCTCCGGCCTGCAGCCCGGCACTACTTACTATTTCCAGATTGATACCGGCCAGGGCACGCGGAACGACGCTGCCCGTTTCCAGACTGTTGCCTCCGGCGCGCAGCCGGTTTTCGACCAGACCCCGCAGGCGGCAGCCTCCGCCACGCCGCAGCTGCAGACTCGTCCCGTGTCCGCACCAGCTTCCAAGCCGGCGGCCGACTCCCAACTTAGCGTGCCTGCGGGCACGGAAATTGACGCCACCCTGCAGGACGCCCTCTCCAGCAAGTCTGCTAAGACGGGCGATACTTTCACTGCCGTCGTCGCCCAGCCCGTGCACGCGGCTAACGGCGAAGTTGCCATTCCCGCCGGCACCGTCATCAACGGCGAGGTTACGGAAGCAGAACAGGGCAAGACCCTGCCCACGGTGCGCGGCAAAGGACGCCTGGCGTTCCGCTTTAAGGACATTACTCTGCCTAGCCACCGCTCTTTCCCCGTGGAAGCCACGCTTCTCTCCGTGCACGACAAGAAGGCCGGCAGCGAGGGCGAAGTCACCTCCAGCACCGGAGGTAAGACTGTGGCAAAGGACGTCGGAATTGGCGCCGGACTGGGCACGGTGGCCGGCCTGATTTTTGGCGGCGCTCTAAAAGGATTGGCCATCGGCGCCATCGCCGGCGGCGGCTATGTTCTGGCCACCCAGGGCAAGGACGTGGATATTCCCGCCCAGTCGGGCATGAAGCTGCGCCTCGATCAGGCTCTGTCTATCCCCGCTTCGGCCGTCTCGGCAGGCGGTACCAGCTCGCAGTAACGCATAAATCATTTTGTGGCGCGGGCGCCCTCGCCCGCGATTCCCGCCACCCGGTTCTGTTTGAGATCAACGAAAACCCGACTTCAGTCGGGGGCTAAATGGACTCGGGCTTTAGCTCCAGCGATTCCGGCTGGGCTGCGGGCATCGTCAACTCCGGGACTGGTTTTTCTGAAACTGGCAGCACCGCGACTTCTCCACCCGGCTCCGCTAACTCCACATATGCTGCCAGCCGCGTGATGTAGAGAAAATCGGCATAGGCGAAGTACCCCGCGGCAATAGCCACCAGCGCCCAGCCCGCTTCCGGCGAGACGCGCGTCATGACATCGAAAACGAGGGCACTCGAAGCGATCGCGGCGGCCAACGCCAGGTAGTGCAGCAGCACAAAGGGCAGGCTGGTGAGCACAACTTCCCCGAATTTGCTGCGAACTAACTCCACCGCCGCAGCTACGGCTCCGAAGGTGTCCTGCTGATCGCGCGCAACAAAAATGGCCGCCACCGATAGCAGCCAGTTGAGCAACGCCCACACCAGCCATATGCAGGCAATCAGGACGGCGGCCAGCACCACGCTGGGTGCGGCATAACCTGGGGGTCCGGCAAAACCGGCCAGGATCAGCGCCCCCAATCCAGCCAGCACCGCCGCCAGAAATAATTCCGCCCGCAAGAAGCTCAGGCCCAGCAGCGGCCGGTATGCCACGCGCGCTAGCGGCAGCAACGCCTGCAGCGTGACCAACCGCCCGAGCGCCGCGAACAGCATCCACAGAATTGCCATCGCCGTTCCCGCCACGATGGCGCCAGCCGCCAACCGGGCAGCGCTGCCCCGCAGCGCGTACGCCAGGGCCGCCAGCGCCAGCAACGGCTGTTCGCTTTCCAGCAGCAGGCGCTCGCCCCAGGAAACAGGAATCGAATTCAGATACTCCAGCGCAGCCACCGCCGCAAGCGTCGCTCCGGCAGCAGCAAAGCACCAGCGCCAGGCGATCTCCGCCAGCGGCAGAGCGGGCTGCTCGGCGATGGCGGTGAGACCTTTCCGGATGGATGATCGAGCGCGCATGAACGCATTAGGATAGCGCAAGAACAAGGTTTCAAGGTTTCACAAGTTTCAAGGTTTCAGAGTTTCACGTTGCCAGCGGGCACCCACTACCGAAACTTTGAAACCTGTGAAACATGGGGCGTCGAAGCTGAACATCTGCAGACTCTTCTCTTGTTCCCCACCTGGAACACCGCGGACAACCTGTGCACTTCCCGCCGCCTCCCTTCCAATGTCGACAATTCCTATCAGCTGAGCGGGACAGTGTTCCGGCAACGGATTAAAGCAGATCATCAATGTCATCCTGAGCGGAGCAGGCGGATTCGCTTGCGAATTCGCCGGCGCAGTCGAAGGATCTCTCCGTTTCCGATTCAAGAATTCTGCTTCAGGGAGTTCTTGGAGGAAATTTTGGCGGAGATTCCCTGAATACGCCAATATTGATATGCGGTTCAGGATTCCTTTGGCTCGGGCGTTCGCTCGCTCAGGATGACAGCTACAAATATTTTGATCTGCGATCTTCCGCGCTGACCTGCCCGAAGTTACCGCACTACGATGTTCACCAGCTTGGCGGGCACGATGATCATCTTTGCCACCTGCTTGCCGGCGATAAAAGCCTGAACCTTCTCTTCCGCCAGGGCGCGCGTGCGCATCTCCTCCTCGGAAGCATCCGCAGGCACAACAATGCGGCCGCGCAGCTTGCCGTTCACCTGCACCGGAACCTCAATTTCTTCTTCCTTGGCCAGCGCTGGGTCGTACTTGGGCCAGGCCGCGTGCAACAGGTTCTCGCGCTCGCCCAGCATTTGCCAGAGCTCATGCGCCAGGTAAGGCGCGAAGGGCGCCAGCAGGAGCACCATATCGCGCTGCACCTGCGCCAAAAGCGCATCAGGAATGCCGTTACCCTTCTGCTCTTCCGTTGCGTAGAGCTGGTTCACGAGTTCCATGACGGCGGCGATGGAGGTATTAAAATGCCAACGCCCCTGAAAATCGGTGCTCACCCGCTTGATGGTCTGGTGCAGCTTGCGCTGCAGGGCGCGTGCGTGCGGGGATAATTGAGACGCAACAAGTTGCGTCTCTACCGAAGAGCGGTGGATGTCGGCCCCCACAGGCCGCGCCACGGCGGCGTGACGGCTCACGAAGCGGTACACCCGCCCCAGGAAGCGGTAAATGCCTTCCACGCCCGCATCCTGCCAGTCCAGGTCGCGGTCAGGCGGGGCCGCGAACAGGCTGTACATGCGGGCGCTGTCGGCGCCGTAGCGCGCCACCATCTCATCCGGCGTCACCACGTTGCCCAGGCTTTTCGACATCTTGGCGCCGCCTTTGATCACCATGCCCTGGGTGAAGAGGCGCAGCGCCGGCTCGGAATTCCTGATCATGCCCAGGTCGCGCATGAACTTGGTCCAGAAGCGCGAGTAAATCAGGTGCAGGATGGCGTGCTCCACGCCGCCGATGTACTGGTCAATGGGAAACCAGTAGTTGGCCTCGCGGCTGCTGAAGGGCTCGCGGTCGTTGCGCGCGTCGGTGTAGCGGTAGAAATACCAGGACGAATCCACGAAGGTGTCCATGGTATCGGTCTCGCGCCGCGCCTTGCCGCCGCACTTCGGGCACTTGGCATTGGCGAACTCGGGCACCCTGCCCAGCGGTGAGCCGCCGGTGAGCGTGATTTCCACGTTCTCAGGCAAGATCACCGGCAGGTCACTTTCCGGAACCGGGACAATGCCGCACTTCTCGCAATACAGCATGGGGATGGGCGTGCCCCAGTAGCGCTGCCGCGAGATGCCCCAGTCCTTCAGACGATAGGTTACCGTGGCCTTGCCGAAGCCGTGTTTCTCGGCGTGCTCTGCCATCTTCTTGATGGCCTCGGCGCAGGAGAGCCCGTTAAACGGCCCGGAATTGATGAGCAGGCTGTCGGTGGCGGTAAAGGGCAGCACCGGCTCTTCCTCTTCGCCCGCGGCGGGCGGCTCCTCTTCCCTGCGCGGCAGTATGACCACGCGCATATCCAGTCCGTACTTTTTGGCGAACTCGTAGTCGCGGTCATCGTGCGCCGGCACCGACATGATGGCTCCCGTTCCGTATTCCATCAGGATGTAATTGGCCACCCAGATGGGCAAGCGCTCGCCGTTGAACGGATTAATGGCGAAGCGCCCCGTGTCTACGCCGTGCTTCTCGATGGCGCCCAGGTCGCCTACTTCCCGAGCCTTGCGCTGCTCGCCGAGAAGCTCCTCCACCTTGCCGCCCAACGCCGGGTCCTGGGCCACGAAATCGGCCACTAGCGGGTGCTCCGGCGCCAACTGGATGGAAGTGGCGCCGTAGATGGTATCAATGCGTGTGGTGAACACACTTATTTTGTCGCCCGCCGTCCCCGCCTTGCCCTCGAGCTTGAAATCCACCAGCGCGCCCTCGCTGCGCCCGATCCAGTTGCGCTGCATGACCACAACTTTTTCCGGCCAGCGCTCCAGCGTGTCCAGGTCGCGCAACAGCTCTTCCGCGTAGTTGGTAATGCGCAGGAACCACTGCTCCAGTTCCCGCTGCTCTACCGGGGTATCCTCGTGCCGCCAGCAGCAGCCCTTCACCACCTGCTCGTTGGCCAGCACGGTGGCGCACTTCGGGCACCAGTTCACCTTGCTCTTTCTGCGGTAAGCCAGCCCGCGCTCGTAAAGCTTGAGGAAGAACCACTGGTTCCAGCGGTAGTACTCAGGGAAGCAGGTGGTGACCTCGCGCTGCCAGTCGTAGGCGAACCCCAGGCGCTTCATCTGCGCCTTCATGTTGGAGATGTTGCGCAGCGTCCATTCCCGTGGCGGCGTGTTGTTCTGGATGGCGGCATTTTCCGCCGGCAAGCCAAACGAATCCCAGCCCATGGGATGAAGCACGTTGTAGCCATTCATCCACATGAAGCGGGCCAGCGCGTCGCCGATGGAATAGTTGCGCACATGCCCCATGTGCAGCGCGCCCGAGGGATAAGGCAGCATTTCCAGCACGTAATACTTGGGCCGGGTGGAGCCGGCCTCGGCGCGGTAGAGCGCCGGGTCTTTCTGCCAGCGCTCGAACCACTTCTGCTCGATGCGCTGGGCGTCGTAGCGCTCGTCGCGCGTTTCCGCTTGGGTAGGGCTGTCGGGCATGATGTTTGGGCCGGAAATTATGGTTGAATCTTTGATTATAGAACGAAGGGGCTTGAACAACTTATCCGGTTAGGGAAGCTCTGATTAAGTTCATTCCTGTCATCCCGAGCGAAGCAGAATTGCCTCTTCTCCGGCAATTTTAGAGTTTCCTTAGGCGACGCTTTGCGGGGGATAGCTGCACCCACCGCCAAAGCCTCGCATTGGGTGAGTAGGCCCATCCACGCCGCTTGATTTGTGCCGCGGCCGGTTCCGGCACTTATAATTCTGCGCTATGCACGCCCTGCTTCGCGACCTTCGCTTTGCCGCGCGCATGCTGCGCAAGAATGCCGGATTCGCGGTCATTGCCATCCTCACCCTCGCGCTAGGTATTGGCGCCAACACCGCTATTTTCACCGTGACCAGCGCGTTGCTGTTGCGGCCGTTTCCTTACCGTGACCCGCAGCAACTGGTGAGTGTGGACGCCAAGGACGAAGGCAAGGATTTCGGCGGCACCCTGCTGCGCTACGAACTGCTGCGCGACCACAGCCAGTCGTTCCAATCTGTGGCCGCCTGGGCTAACGATAACTTTAACGTTACCGGCCATGGCGAGCCGCTGCAGGTGCCGGTGGCGCGCGTTACCGCCAACTTCTTCTCACTTCTGGACGTGCAGCCCGAGCTGGGACGTGCCTTCACCGCCGACGAAGGGCGGCCGGAAGGCAAGTTTGTGGTCATGCTCAGCGACTCCTTCTGGCGCAGCCGCTTCGGCGGCGACGGCAACATCATCGGCCAAAACATCAATCTCGATACCACGCCCCACACCATCATCGGCGTGCTGCCGGCGGGCGTGCAGTTCCCCTTTGTCGGCGAAGCTGACCTGTGGACGCCGCGCTACTTCGAGCTGACCCTGATGCCGGCGCAGCGCCTGCGCATGGGTGTGGGCTATCTTGGCCTTCTGGCGCGGCTGCGGCCAGGGACCACGCTGGCGCGGGCCCA
>DATJFA010000147.1:0-7664 GCA_035496015.1 Terriglobales bacterium
TCCCGGTCAAGATAAAGGCAGACTGCATAGTACCGGTCCGCGTCGCTATTGTTTTCGACAGCCCCGCGAATATCGAGGATGACCTTGTTGGTCACCGGCGATGGCGGAATCAGTTCCAGGCGCGCGACCTGCTGTTGCGCCCAACCCGAAGCAGGGGCCAGTGCGAGCACCAGGGAGGCTAACCAGCAACCTTTCTTACTCACCGTCATTCCAGTCGTTCTGCCCGGCAAACACCAGGCTGGCCGCTCCTTGCACCCCGGCAAGGTGCCCAGACGTCGCCGCCTTTATACATGGTTTCCGTTTGCTGCCGCAATGCAAGAGGGCGGAGACCTGCTCGGCCACCCCGAGGACAAATCGCTCCTGCCCTTCGATCAACCCGCCCGAAAGCAACACTGCATCCGGGTCGAAGAGATTGAATATATTGGCGACACCCTCGGCCAGATAATGAGCGAGGGCGTCATACGCGCTCACCGCGGCAGAAGAGCCCGAAGCCGCCTGTTGGTTAATGTGCAAAGCCAGGGCGGCGTCATCGAACGACTCCGGAATTGATCCGCCGTGAGCCTGATACTCCCTTATCAGGGCGGCGGTGGAGACATAGGCCTCCAGGCAGCCACGCCGGCCGCAGTTGCACGGACGCCCGCCTTCACTTATAACGTGGTGACCGACAGACCCTGCGAAACCATGCCGTCCACTCAGTAGTTTTCCGCCGCAGACAATTCCGCCACCGACGCCAGTCCCAAGCGTAATAGCGGCAAAATCAGACAGGCTGCGCCCGAGGCCAAAATGCAATTCCGCGAGCACAGCGGCGTGGGCGTCGTTGACCGCCCAGGTGGGAAGATTAAATTTCGCTTGCGCGAAAGCCTGCAATGGAAAGCCCGTCCAGCCCGGAAGATTGTCGGTGGCGGCGAAAACCGAACCATCCTGGGGGTCAATTGCTCCGGCGCTGGCAATCCCCAAACCCGCCGGCTTGACCCCTCTTTTTTCTGCGTCAGTCAGCACCTGGCCTACGGCCTTGCACAGACTGGCGACGATGGCCTCACGCCCCCCGCTCGCTTCCGTCGGCACCTGCGCCAGCGACGTCACCTCGCCGTTGGAATTCACCAGACCCGCCTTTATAAGAGTTCCACCAATGTCTGCGCCAATAGCTGGAGCGGCGCTTCCTTTCCTCTGGATGGCGCGAACAAAGTTGGTGGTGATGGCGCCGGGACGAGTAATGGCGGAGCCGACAATGACGCACCACGCTCCCATCGAGAGTGCTCGCTTTGCCTCTTCAGGAGAGGAGATACGCCCTTCGGCAGCCACAGGCACGCGGAGTTGGCCGACCATGGCGGCCAGCAAGGTCCAGTTAAAACCTGGATTGTCACGCGTGGGCTCGGTGTATCCGCTCAGGGTGGTCGCGACCACATCGGCACCGGCATCGGCGGCTGCCAGCGCCTCGCCCAGGGTGGCAATGTCCGCCATAACCGGAAGCTTTAATTCGCGATGGATGCGCCCGATTAGACTTTGCCAAGGTTCTCCGCTTGGCCAGACGCGCTGGGTACAATCCAGGGCTATGACGGACGCCCCCGCCTGAGCCAGCGCAGCCGCGGAGGCGAAATCCGGCGTGATGTGAACCTTGCCGCCGCTATAGCGCTTTTGAATGCCGATAATCGGCAGGTCGGAGTCGCGACGGATAGCGGCAACGTGTTCGGCGCTGTTGATGCGCAGCCCGACTGCTCCTACAACGCTGACGGCGCGGGCGATGCGGCGGATGGTCTCGGTGTCTTCCAGGGGATCGCCCGGCGGCGCCTGGCACGATACCACTAGGCCACCTCTCAGTTTTTGCAGAATCTCCGCCATGCATTCCTCTATATGAGGAACATTGTCTGGTTGTATAGATTATGATACTTAGGGGGCGACGGCAACGGAGTAAAGACGCGGCACCCTTTTCTTGTTCTTGCCTTTCTTTGCGGGGAAACAATTGGGGAACACTGTTCTACTCGGTTCGCTGCTCGCGGTCCTGTCCGGGATGATGAACGGGAGCTTCACCCTGCCCATGCGCTTTTTGGGGCGCTGGGAATGGGAGAACGTGTGGAGCCTCTTCATCATATTTTCGTGTTTGCTCTTGCCGGCGCTGATCCTGCTGGCTGCTGCGCCGCAGAGCTGGGCAATCCTTGCCCACGCGCCGTTGCATGCCACGTGGATCGCCGTAGGCACGGGATTTGCCTGGGGCTTCGGCGCTATCCTGTTCGGCCAGAGCGTCAGCGCGATCGGTATTTCCCTCGCCAACACCCTGGTGCTCGCGATCAGTTCCGCCTTGGGCTCGTTCGTGCCTATGGTGTTGATGGGGCAAACCCTGTCTTCACCTGCGGGAAAAAAGATCGTGGCCGGGGTGGCGGTTGAACTTGTCGGGATCGCCTTCTATGGATTGGCAGGGCGGCGCCGCGAGCAGAAAATTGGTATCGCAGGGGAACGCGGCGATTTGGTGGGGCACGCCCGTCCCCTGGGCGTGGCGCTGCTTTTGGCCACCGGCTCGGGCGTGCTTTCTGCTGTATTCAATATCGGCTTCGCGCTGGCCAAACCCATTGCCGAATATGGGCGGGCGGCTGGTCTCAGCGAGTTTTCCGCCACCAATCTGATCTGGTGGCTGATGCTGGGAGCTGGATCCATCGCCAATCTTATCTTTTGCGGCTATCTGCTCCTTAAGAATCGCAGCCTGGCAAAGTTTACCCAGCCCGGCTCGGCGCGCTTATATTCGCTTGCCGCGATCATGGGCGTGCTTTGGGGTGGAAGCATCTTCGTGTATGGCGCGGCAGCATCGCGGCTCGGGCCACTCGGCCCCTCCATCGGGTGGCCGCTCAGCCTGGCGACCGGGCTTCTCCTGGCCAACGCCATCGGCATCGGCCTAGGTGAATGGCAGCGGGTATCGCGCGGCACGAACAATCTGATGTATACCGGCATCGTCGTCCTGCTGGCGGCCATCGTGGTGCTGAGCCGAGCGAGTTATTGAGGGGAGCCAGAACATGCCCGAGACGGCGCGGGTCGCGGCGAAAAAGAAAAAGAACACGGCGCAGCCCCACCCCAGCCACCGGCAGTGGGGGTTCGCCCCACTGGACAAGAGCAGTTTCACACCCATGTACTTTCAGATACAGGCCCAGCTGGTGAAAATGATCCAGAGCGGGCAATTGCGGCCCGGTGATGCGCTGCCCAGCGAAGACGAACTCAGCCGCGCCTGCGCGGTCAGTCGCATGACGGCGCGGCACGCCTTGCAGTCTCTCAAGAACCAGGGTCTGGCGTCGCGCCACAAGGGGCGGGGCACCTTCGTCAGCGCGCCCCGGGTCGAGAAGGACATCATGCACCTGGCCGGATTCACGGCTGAGATGCGGGCTTCGGGTCTGGAGCCCTCCTCCCGCGTGCTGGTGGCGGAAACCATCCCGGCCACCGATGAAGTGGCCTCCCATCTGCACATCGAGATCGGCTCGCCGGTGTTCCATTTGCGCCGCCTAAGGTGTGCGGACGGCATACCGGTGGCGGTGGAGGAAGTGTGGCTCCCCCGCGAACAGTTTCCCGGCCTCGACAAGATCGACTTCGCGTCCGCCTCCCTCTATCAAACGCTGCGCGAACGCTACGGCATTCGCGTCAGCCGTGCGGATGAAATCCTGGAAGCCCGCACCCCCACACGCCGGCAAGCAGAACTGCTGGAGATTCCGCGGCACGCGAGTTTGTTGGCTATCACGCGCACCTTGTGGAGCGGAGACGGAAAGCCCGTCGAGGCCGCCCAATCCGTCTACCGCGGAGACCGCTACCGGGCGGTGCTTGCGATTCCTGCCACCGCGGTCGAGTGAGGCTTTTTCTCGCTTAGAGCCGCGATAAAATCCCTTTCAAGCGCTTGACAGTCTGTATAGACAGGAATACATTTTTTGCCCAATGCGCCCCCAGCGGAAGGGTTGGGTGCCCGCATGCGTGCTGCCGCACAGCAACGGGCCGTGCACCTCCTACACACGCGTGGGGAGAGAAGGAGGCGAGCAAATGACACGCAAGTACATCATAGGTGGCATCGCCGCCGTTGTGGCGCTCCTGCTGGGGGCGTCCGTCCTCGTGGCCCAGGTGGCAAGCACGGGCGGCGTGCTGGGCACGGTAATGGATAGCAGCGGCGCGGTGGTTCCAGGCGCTACTGTCACCCTGACTAACATAGAAACCGGCATCATCATTAACGCCACGAGCGACGAAACCGGGAGCTACAGGTTCCCCCTGGTGCCCGTGGGGCGCTACCAATTGACGGTGGAGAAGCCGGGCTTCAAGAAATTCCTGCAAAGCGGCTTCGTTGTCAATGCCGCGCAAAACGTGCGACTGGACGCGAACATGTCGGTCGGCACGGTGAGCGAGGAGGTGACCACCACGGCGGCCCCGCCCGCGGTGGACACGGTCACCGCGAATCAGGGCAACACGGTAAGCGGGCAGCAGGCCACTACACTACCCCTCACCAATCGGGTCTTCACCCAGTTAGTCATGCTGGAACCCGGCGTCGCCGCGCCCCTCGACCAGAGTCCCGGGTTTGGGTCCAACTCCGCCGTAGGCTTCAACATGAATGGCGTCCGCTCGGATGAGAACAACCTCACCGTGGATGGACTGCGCAATCTCGACACCTTCGGAGGCAACGCCTTCATCGCCCCCAACCTGTTCGCCATTTCGGAGTTTCGCGTCGAGAACAATTCCTATTCGGCAGCCACCGGGCGCAATGCCGGAGGGCAGGTCAACCTGGTGACGCGCTCGGGCACCAACGCCTTTCACGGCAACGTGTTCGAATTCTTCCGCAACGACGCTCTGAACGCCAAGGACTACTTCGCCACCTCGGTGCCGGAGAACCGCTACAACGACTTCGGCTATGACTTCGGCGGACCGATCAAGAAGGACCGCATCTTTTTCTTCTGGTCGCAGGAGTGGCGGCGCATCATCCAGAGTGCGGGCACGCAGTTGGCTCTGGTGCCCACGGCGGCGGAACGCGCGGGCGACTTCAGCGCTCTGCTGCAGGGCTCCAGCCCGGTGGTGCTGACCAACCCCGCCACTGGACAACCTTACCCCGGCAACATCATTCCCGCGTCACAGATTGACCCTAACGCCTCGCTGCTGTTGCAGACCTATTTCCCCATGCCGTTGCCCGGCTTCCAACAGGGCGTCTTTAATTTCGTGTCTTCCGCCCCCGACTTCACCCGCTGGCGCGAGGAGTCCATCCGCGTGGACGGAAAAATCACGAATGAGCTGAGCGCATATGTGCGGGTCACACAGGACAGCGCCACGCTGGAGAATCCCTACGGCCTATTCCACGAGAATTCCCTGCCCTACGTCGGAGGCTCAACGCAGAACTACCCGATTTACAGCGGCATCGTCCACTTCAACTACACGCCCCGGCCGTCCTTCATCACAGAATTCACCTGGGGCATCTACCGCGACAACGACAACTTCCTGCAGAACGGACCATTGTCCAGTCGCGCGCGGGCTCCCGGGCTGAACATCCCGCAGATTTTCCCCCTGGATGAACTCGAACGCATCCCCAGCCTGAACATCAGCGGGTATGCGGGCATCATCGAGGAGTGGTACTTTCATAACTACTCCTACAGCATGCCATTCGATTTTGCCAGCACATGGCTGCGCGGCCGGCACATGCTGCGCTTCGGGCTTGATTGGACGCGGGAGGGCAAGAGCGAACTGGCCAATCCCTCGAACAACAACACGAATGGTACCTTCAACTTCACGGGGCAGTACACGGGCGACGGCCTAGCGGACTTTCTCACAGGCCGCGCTAACGACTACACCGAGACCGCGCTCGATCCCTTCTTCAACTACCGCTGGTACAATGCCGAGCCTTACGTGGAAGACCAGATCAAGCTGCGCCCCAACCTCACCCTGACTGCCGGAGTGCGCTACACCTACTACCAGCCGGAGCGCGAGACCTCAAACCACTTCGTGAGTTTCAGCCAGCACCTGTGGAATCCCGCGCAGGCTCCGGTGGTCAATTCCGACGGCACCCTGGTGCAGGGCACGGGCAATCCCCTGAACGGCATCCTGATCGCGGGGCAGAACTCTCCTTACGGTCCGGCGCTGTTTCCCTCCCATGCCAACGCCTTTGCGCCCCGCTTCGGGGTAGCCTGGGACCCGACCAACAGCGGAAAGATGTCGGTACGGGCAGGCTATGGCATCTTCTACGATCGCTGGGGATCGTTCTCACAGTTTGGGGCGTATAACCCGCCTATCAATCAGACGGTCAACATCTTCAACACCTTGCTGAGCAACCCCTCAGGGGCAACGGGCTCATCCTCGCCTCTCTTCCCACCGACTCTGAGCGGGGTGCTGCCGCCCTGGAAATACCCCACCGTGCACAAGTGGTCGGTGAGCGTGGAGCGCGAGGTCGCTCCCGACACTTCGGCCTCGATCGCTTACGTGGGAACTCACGGTTCGCACCTGCTGGGGCCGGTGAACATCAACCAGCCCTACCCAACGCTGGCAGTGGCCCAGGGCAACATCTCCCCCGACGCGGTCCGCCCCGATCCTGGCTTCTCAAACATCACCATGTACGGCACGATGTTCGACTCCAGCTACAACGCCCTGCAGGCCACGCTCCAGCACCGCCTGCGCCACGGGCTGCAGTTCCAGGCCTCCTACACGTGGTCAAAGACGCTGACCGATGCCTCCAGCGCCTGGTCCACGCCGCCCGACTCCCACGACCTCAGGGCCGAGCGCGGCCTCGCCAGCTTTGATGTCCCGCAGGTACTGGTGCTGAGCTACGCCTACGACCTGCCCGTCTTCCAGCACAGCACGGGCGTGACCAAGGCGGTTCTCGGCGGATGGCAGATCAGCGGCATCACCACCATCCAGTCGGGCTTCCCCTTCACCGTCACGATCCCCGTGGACCAGGCGGGCGTAGGCACTTTCAATCAGCGGGCTAACATCGTGGGCGACCCCAACGGCCCCAAAACGGTTACCCAGTGGTTCAACACCCAGGCCTTCACGACGCCCGCGCTTCTCACTTTTGGGAACTCTCGCAATGGGGCGGTGAGGGGCCCGGGAATCAACAACTGGGATTTCGCTCTGGGCAAGTCCTTCGCTTGGGGAGAAGCCCGCAATGTGCGCTTGCGAGGGGAGTTCTTCAATTTGCCCAACCACCCATCGTTCAACTACCTTGACTCGACGGTCGGTGATGCGGCATTCGGACAGCTCACTAGTTCCTATGCGCCCCGGATCGTGCAGCTTTCCCTGGTGCTGACATTTTGACGGAGGCCTTCATTGTGCGGGAGTTGGGTCTGCTTCAGTGCCGTGCTGGTCATTTTATCGGCCAGCGTGCACGCCCAGACCCAGCCTGCGTGGGCGCCGCGCTTCAACGCCGCCCTGGAGGACATTCGCGCCGGGCAGGCAGATAAGGGGGTTCACGAACTGGAGGCCTTGGGCGCGGCGTTCCCCAAAGACGCCGAACTCCTGACCAGCATTGGAGCGGCGTTAGACATGGGCTCGCGTCACCGGCAGGCGGACGGCTGGTACGCAAAAGCTCTGGCAATTAATCCCGGGTACGAGCCCGCGCTCAACAACTTGGCGCTTAGCCTCGCCAGCCAGGGGCGGCTCGCAGAGGCGCTGCCCCTGCTGGAAAAAGTCACCCGGACGGATCCGCACAACGGGAGGGCAGCCTACAATCT
>DATJFA010000148.1:0-6368 GCA_035496015.1 Terriglobales bacterium
ACATAAGATGCGCATCGAAACCAACGATCGCGGCGAAAACAGCGGGGCGGCCATTATGGATTTCGCCAATCAGAAAATGATCATTCTGATGCCGCAGCAGAAAATGTACATGGACTCCATGCCGCGAATGATGCAAGAGCGCCAGATGTGGTTCCGTCCCGAGGACCCGAACAACGCCTGCCCGCAATACGAGAGCCTGGTCAAGAAATACAGCCCGAACGAGAACGTAACTTGCCACAAGGTCGGGGAGGAGACGGTTAATGGGCGCCCGGCCATCAAGTACGCGGGAACATCCAACAAAGGATCTGGCTTCGTTTGGGTTGATCCCAAGCTGCGCTTCGTGCTCAAGTGGCAAGATGATAAAGGAGGCGGCGGAGAATTGCGTAATATCCAGGAAGGCACGCAGGCCGCCAGCCTGTTCGAAGTGCCGTCCGATTATCACAAGTTCGACATGCAGCAGATGATGCGCCAGCGCCAGCAGCAATAAACGAACCAGCCTGGACTGCCCAGCTTGCTCAGAAGGCGGTCCAGCCGTCTTGCTCTGAGGCCCGAGTTCCTGCCCGGCCACCTTGCTGCCTCGGAAAGCTCGCCGTTATACTTTTTACAGCGCCCGAGGAGAGCCAATTATGTCGTTATCCGCCGTGATCGTGGACGATGAGCAGTTGGCCCGCGACGAACTCGCCTTCCTGCTGAAGAATGTGGGTGATGTCGAGGTAGTGGCCCAGGGCAAGAACGGGGTGGAAGGCGTCAACCTGATCCGCGAGCACAACCCTGATCTGGTGTTCCTCGATGTGCAAATGCCCGGCCTGGATGGCTTCGGCGTCCTCAAGAAGCTGCTGGATAAGAAAGTTCCCCTGCCGCAGATCGTTTTTGCCACCGCCTACGACCAGTATGCGGTGAAAGCCTTCGAAGTGAACGCGATTGACTACCTGCTCAAGCCCTTCGATAAGAAGCGGGTAGCCCAATCCGTGCAGCGGGTGCGCAGCAAACTGGGATCCAGCGCCGCGCCTGGCGAACGCCTCGACACCCTGGTGCGCATGCTGGAATCGCAGCAGCCGCACGCTTCCAAGCTGCTGCTCAAAGCCGTCGGCCGGCTCTTCCTCGTGGACCAGAAGGACATTTGTTACGCCTCCATTGAAGATGGGGTGATTAGTGTTGTGACCGGCGGACTCAGCGGCATGGAAGGCCAATCCAACTGCCGCACCTTGGAAGAGCTGTTGGCCAATCTCGACCCCAACCTTTTCTGGCGCGCTCACCGCTCCTACCTGGTGAACATTAACCACATCAAGGAAGTGGTGCCCTGGTTCAAGAGTTCCTACCAGTTGCGCATGGACGATAAGAAGCAGACCGAGATCCCGGTCAGCCGCGCCCAGACCAAGCGCCTGCGCGAACTGTTCCGGCTGTAGCTTCACCCGTCATTTGTGGCGCGGGGGTGCCTGCCCGCGAAACCGTTCATCGGGAAACCTGGGTCTTTGCCCTCGAATTCGCGGCGCCCCGCGACCTTTCGATCCCGCCCGAAATCCCAGTTGTCTCCTTACCGTCATCTTCTGCATCAGATGTACTCGGCAAGGAGCACGACGAACAATGCGCAAGCGAATGGTGGTAGCTGCGGCGGCCCTGTTGTTAGCTACGTGTGCCCTCGCCCAATCGCGCGGGAAGCCTGAGCCGCAGAGGGTCGCGGTGACCATGCGCAACATCCGGTACCACTACACCGGCAATATCGCAGTACGTATTTTCGAACTTTCGGGATGGCTCACTCCTACCGGTGAGCACGCATTCCCCATTTTTGACGATAGCCGATCCTTCGTGCTGCACATCGCGTCCGCCAGGATGGCCATCACGACCGAGGCCATGAGCAACATCCTGAACGACCACGTTTTTGCCGCACCCGATGCGCCGCTGAAAAAAATATCCATTACGGCCAGCGGCAATACCCTGAAGGTCAAAGGCAAGCTGCATTCCAAGGGGGACGTTCCTTTCGAGGAAGAAGGCGTGCTGAGCCTGACTCCGACAGGGGAAATCCGCATCCACTCCAAAAACGTCAAAGCGGCGCACCTGCCGGTGAAGGGCCTGATGGACCTGCTGGGAGTGAATATTTCGGATCTGGTCAGCACCAATAAGGTGCGCGGTGTGCGCACCGAAAAAGACGACTTGCTGCTGAACCCGCAGGAAATCTTGCCGCTGCCGAAGATCGAGGGGCGGCTCACCGGGATTCAGGTGCAGGGCAACACCATCGTCGAGCATTTCGGCCAACAGGTTCCGGCACTACCGCCGGGAAATTACATGACTTACCGCGCAGGGCGGCTGCGTTTCGGCAAGCTGACCATGGACGACACCGACATGGTTCTAATTGATATGAACCCGGAAGACCCGTTCGACTTTTTTCTCTCTCATTACAAGGAGCACCTGGTCGCCGGCTACACCAAAACCACGCCCGCCTTTGGCTTGCGCGTGTTCAAGCGCGATTACAATAAGCTGGGAAAAGGAAGGTAGATGGCAGTTTGTGGCCGTTCGTCGCTGGTGATTGCCCACCCAACACCAGTTCCTGTCCTCGCTGATAAGCCGCCCCGAATCACCATCGGCACCTGCGCGACCTGCAAGTGGCCCGTATAATGGAATCGTGGCCAGAGGTTGGGAAAGTAAGGCAGTAGAAGCTCAGGTGGAAGCGGCTAACGAAGAACCAGCGGACCTCAAGCCCCGCCTGGATGCACAACAACTCGAAAACCAGCGAAAGAAAACGGGCCTGGCACTCGCCCGTGCTCAAGTCCTGCAACAATTGGAAGCCAGCAGCAATCCCCGCCACCGCCAGATGCTGGAGGCGGCGCTTGCTGATTTGGATGCCAAGCTGGGGCAACTCCGCTAACTCCGCGGCCCGACGCAAACCTCAGGGCTGAGCGCGCTGCTGGTGTCTCCAAGACAGCTTGTTTGCTGACGTATAATGAAAAAAAGATGAAAGCCTACGTGTACGTCTCCCTCAAGAAGAGTGTGCTCGATCCCCAGGGCAAGACCATCCAGAGCGCTTTGCGCAAGATGGGTTATCAGGGGCTGGAAGAAGTGCGCCAGGGCAAATATTTTGAAATCACCCTGGACGGCGGCCTCAGCCGGGAGCAGGCGGAAGCTGAGGTGGGACGTATCGCACGCGAAGTGCTGACCAATCCAGTCATCGAAGAGTTCCGGTACACCTTCGAATAAAGGTCCCTCCCCCGGCAAGGAGTCACAATATGTGCGGCATAGTGGGGTACGTCGGGAAAAAGCGGGTCGTTCCCGTGATCCTGGACGGGCTGAAGCGGCTGGAGTATCGCGGCTACGACTCGGCGGGGATCGCGGTAGCGGGCAACGGCGAAGGCCTGCAGATCCGGCGCGCCGAAGGCAAGCTGCGCAACCTGGAGGAGTCGATCCGGCTGAAGCCGCTGGAAGGCACCTACGGCATCGGCCACACCCGCTGGGCCACCCACGGCCGGCCCACCGAGGAAAACGCCCACCCTCACCGCGACTGCTCGGGCAAGGTGGTGGTGGTGCACAACGGCATCATCGAGAACTACCTGGTCCTCAAGAAGAAGCTGGCGGAAGAGGGCCACCGCTTTTCCACCGAAACCGACACCGAAGTGATCGCCCACCTGGTGGAAAAATACCTGCTGAGGCACGGCAACGGCCACCCGCCGAAGCTCGAAGAGGCGGTGCGCCGGGCGGTGTGCGAGCTGCGCGGGGTCTTCGCCCTGGCGGTGATCGCCGTGGATGAGCCCAACAAGATCGTGGCTGCGCGCAACGGCCCGCCGGCGGTGATCGGGCTGGGCAAGGACGAATACTTCGTGGCCTCCGACGTTCCCGCCATTCTTTACCACACCCGCGACCTGTTCTTTCTGGCCGACGGGGACCTGGCGGTGATCACCCCGGAAGGGGTCGAGCTCACCGACTTTCAGGGCCAGCCCATCGTGCGCCAGGTGCAGCACGTGACCTGGGACCCGATCATGGCGGAAAAGGGCGGCTTCAAGCATTTCATGCTCAAGGAAATCTACGAGCAGCCGCGGGCGGTGCGCGACACCTGGCTGGGGCGGGTTTCGCAGGACACGGGCAAGGTGTTTCTGGACGAGATGGAGATCAGCGAGGCCGAGTTCCGCACCCTCAAGAAGATGAACCTGGCCGCCTGCGGCACCAGCTGGCACGCGGCCCAGGCGGGCAAGTTCATGATCGAGCGGCTGGCGCGGGTGCCGGTGGAGGTGGATTACGCGAGCGAATGGCGCTACCGCGATCCCATCCTGGCCCCGGACACGGTGACCCTGCTGATCTCGCAGTCGGGAGAGACGGCGGACACCATCGCCGCCCAGCGGGAGGCCAAGGCCAAGGGCTCAAAGACGCTGGCCATCTGCAACGTGGTGGGCTCGATGATCACCCGCGAGGCCAGCGGCACCATTTACACCCATGCCGGCCCGGAGATCGGGGTGGCCTCGACCAAAGCCTTTACCGCCCAGCTGACCGCGCTTTATGAGTTCGCGCTCTACCTGGCCGAGGTGCGCGGGGTGATTAAGGCGGACGAAGCCCGGCAGCTGATCACCGAGCTGACGCTCATCCCCGGCAAGCTCGAGACCCTGCTGACGCACGAAGAAGACTGCGAGGAGCTGGCCAAGGAATACGTGCGCTCGCAGGACTTCCTCTTCCTCGGCCGCGGCATTCACTACCCGGTGGCGCTCGAAGGAGCGCTGAAGCTGAAGGAGATTTCCTACATTCACGCCGAAGGCTATCCGGCGGGGGAGATGAAGCACGGGCCCAACGCGCTGATTGATGAGAACCTGCCAGTGGTGATTCTGGCCACCCGCGACCCCGCCGACGCGGGCTCGATGGTGCGCTACGAGAAGACCTTATCGAACCTGAAGGAAGTGAAGGCGCGCTCCGGGCGGGTGATCGCCGTGGCCACCGAAGGCGACGAGGAGATCGCCGAGGCGGCTGACCAGGTGCTGTGGATTCCGCCGGCGCCGGAGCTGCTCTTGCCCATTCTTGAGATCGTGCCCCTGCAGCTGCTGGCCTACCACATCGCGGTGCGCCGCGGCTGCGATGTGGACCAGCCGCGCAATTTGGCCAAGTCGGTCACCGTGGAATAGGAATAGGCTGCTGTGTGCAGGCAGGGCTTCCGGCCGGCCACGCGGGTAAGGACCCGCACAAGTTTCGAACTTTTTAATTTTGGAGGAGGCTTAATTGACACCGCATGTTCCCTCAGTAACTCATATCGCAACTATTCACACCACTTCCCATCTCAATGCTCCCCACGGCGGCGTGCTGGTAGACCTGATGGCTCCGGCGGAACGGAAAGCTGAGCTGCGCGCGGCGTCCCGCGACTGGCTCTCCTGGGACCTCACGGCGCGGCAAGTGTGCGACCTGGAACTGCTGATGAACGGCGGCTTCTCGCCTCTTCGCAGTTTTCTGGGCCAGAAAGATTACGAGTCGGTTTGCAGCAACATGCGCCTGGGGGATGGAACCATTTGGCCCATGCCCATCATGCTGGATATTAACGAAGAGTTCGCCCGCCAGCTGAAGCCCGGCCAGAGCATCGCATTACGTGATCCCGAAGGCGTGATGCTGGCGGCGCTGCACGTAACCGAGATATGGCAGCCCAATTTGCTATCGGAAGCGGAGTCGGTATTCGGCACCACCAACCCCGAACATCCCGGCGTAGGGTACCTGGTTGGAAAGGTACAGCCCTATTACGTGAGTGGGCGCCTGGAAGGCGTACAGCTCCCCACGCACTACGATTTCCGTTCCTTGCGGCTCACGCCCGCTGAACTGCGAGCGGAGTTTGCTCGTCTGGGCTGGAAGCGCATCGTTGCCTTCCAGACTCGCAATCCCATGCATCGCGCTCATTTTGAGCTGACCCTGCGAGCCGCCAAGGGGGTAGAAGCGAACCTGCTGGTCCATCCGTCGGTCGGGATGACTAAGCCCGGCGATGTGGACCACTACACGCGTGTGCGCTGCTATCAATCCATTCTGCCGCACTATCCCAAAAACACGGCCAAATTGTCCCTGTTGGGATTGGCGATGCGCATGGGTGGGCCGCGCGAATGCGTGTGGCACGCCATTATCCGCAAGAACCATGGCTGCTCGCACTTGATTGTGGGCCGCGACCATGCCGGTCCTGGCAGCGATTCCTCGGGAAAACCCTTCTATGGCCCGTATGATGCTCAGCACCTGCTGGCCAAACATGAGGCCGAACTGGGGATGGGCATGCTGCCGTTTAACATGATGGTGTATGTGGAGGACCTCGATACGTACGTCCCAGAAGGCGAAGTGCCGGAGGGAATGCGCTCGCTGAGCATTTCCGGCACGGAATTGCGCCGGCGCCTGGCGGATGGCCGCGAAATCCCCGCCTGGTTCACCTT
>DATJFA010000149.1:0-2622 GCA_035496015.1 Terriglobales bacterium
TTTCTCGATGATCGGCGCCAGACCGGCGATTTCATAAACCTCCTCGCCGGTGAGCCCAAGCGATTCCGCGTCTTGCCCGTCGATAAATTGCAGGGCCAGCACGCCCATGCCCACGAGATTAGAACGGTGAATGCGCTCATAGCTTTCAGCAATGACGGCGCGCACACCCAGCAGGCGTGGGCCCTTAGCCGCCCAATCGCGCGAGGAACCGGAGCCGTACTCTTTGCCGGCAAGGATGATGAGCGGCACGCCTTCCGCCAGGTACTTTTCGGAGGCATCGAATATCGTCATCTCCTTGCCATCGGGCAGATGGCGGGTGAAGCCGCCCTCCAGGCTGGGCACCATTTTGTTGCGCAGGCGCACGTTAGCGAAGGTGCCGCGGACCATGACCTCGTGATTGCCCCGGCGCGAGCCGTAGGAGTTGAAATCCTTCGCCTGCACGCCATGAGCGATCAGGTACTTACCGGCCGGGCTGTCGGCTTTGATGGATCCAGCGGGTGAGATGTGGTCCGTAGTAACACTGTGCCCCAGGCTGGCGAGCACGCGGGCGCCGCGGATATCTTCCACGGCGAGCGGGTTCACCGGCATGTTGTCGAAATACGGCGCCTGCTTGATGTAAGTGGAAACACCATCCCAGGCGTAGGTCTGTCCTTTGGGCATATTCAGCGAGCGCCAGCGGTCGTCGCCGGCAAAGACTTCGCCGTAGCTTTTGCGGAACATGCCGGCCTCGACGGCGCTGCGGATAGTTTCGTCAACCTCGCGCTGTGAGGGCCAGATTTCGGAGAGAAACACCGGCTTGCCCTGGCGATCGCGTCCCAGAGGCTCGTTCTGCAGGTCAATATCAATGCGGCCAGCGAGGGCGAATGCCACCACCAGCGGAGGCGACATCAGGTAGTTGGCGCGAACCTCGGAGTTGATGCGACCTTCGAAGTTGCGATTCCCGGATAGCACGGAAGCGACGACCAGGTTGTTTTCGTCGATGGCTTCGGAAACTTCCGCCGGCAGAGGCCCGGAGTTGCCGATACAGGTAGTGCAACCGTAGCCCACCAGGTTGAAGCGGAGCTTGTCGAGGAATGGGGTGAGACCGGCACGGTCGAGATAATCGCGCACCACTTTGGAACCGGGCGCCAATGAGGACTTGACCCAGGGTGGCACGCTAAGGCCGCGTTCGACCGCCTTCTTAGCCAACAGGCCGGAAGCCAGCATAACCGAGGGATTGGAGGTATTGGTGCAGCTGGTGATGGCGGCGATGACTACGCTGCCGTGGTGCAGCTGTTTCTTCACGTCCACGAGCACCGGCTTCTCGGCGGCGGGAGCTTCGGCGTCTTCTACGCCCACGGCGGTGGGACTGCCGCCTTCGCCTTCCCAGCGGCCAATGACGCGAAGCGCGTTGGGAGCGGGAGCGGTGGTCTTGCCACCGCCGTTGCCGGCCGCTTTGGGTGGCTTGATCAGCGAGGGCAAGGCCTGCTGGAAGGATTCGCCGGCGCGGGAGAGGGGAACACGGTCCTGGGGGCGCTTGGGGCCGGCCAGGCTGGGCTCCACCTTCGCCAGATCCAGTTCGAGAAGCTCGGAGTACTCCGCTTCTGGCGTTTTCTCATTGTGGAACAGGCCCTGCTCCCGGCAATAAGCCTCAACCAGAGCGATTTGCTCTTCGCTTCGCCCACTTAGTCGAAGATAGCGCAGCGTTTCCGCGTCAATGGGAAAGATGCCGCAGGTCGCTCCATACTCCGGCGACATGTTGCCGATGGTGGCGCGGTCGGCCAACGGCAATGACGCAAGGCCGGGCCCGAAGTACTCCACAAATTTGCCGACCACGCCGTGCTTGCGCAGCATTTCCGTGATGGTCAGCACCAGGTCGGTGGCGGTGGAACCCTCGCGCAGCTTGCCTTTCAGGCGCACGCCCACAACTTGCGGAATGAGCATGGAAACCGGCTGGCCAAGCATGGCAGCCTCGGCTTCGATGCCACCTACGCCCCAGCCGAGCACACCCAGGCCATTGATCATGGTGGTGTGGGAGTCGGTGCCGACCAGCGTATCGGGGTAGGCCTGCGGGCGGGAGCCGTTGGGCTGCACAAAAACGACGCGTGCCAGATATTCCAAGTTGACCTGGTGCACGATGCCGGTGTCCGGCGGAACGATCGCCAGATTGCGGAATGCGGTCTGGCCCCAGCGCAGGAAGGCGTAGCGCTCCTTGTTGCGCTGGAACTCCATGTCGGCGTTCACCTGGAAGGCCCAGGTAGTGCCGAATTCGTCCACCTGCACAGAATGGTCAATCACCAGCTCGGCGGGCTGTATGGGATTTATTTTGCCGGGATCGCCGCCCAGCTGGCGCATAGCGTCGCGCATGGCGGCCAGGTCCACTACCGCCGGTACGCCGGTGAAGTCCTGCATCAGCACGCGGCTGGGGGTGAAAGCGATTTCGCGTGAGGGCACAGTGTTCTTGTTCCAGGAGGCAAGGGCGCGGATGTCCTCCGCCTTCACCGTCTGGCCGTCTTCGGTGCGCAGCAGGTTCTCCAGCAAAATACGCAGCGAAAACGGCAGGTGGCGCGTAGAGATTCCCTGCTTGTCGAGAGCATCCAGGCGGTAGATTTCGTATTCCTTTTCGCCCACGCGCAGGCTGGA
>DATJFA010000150.1:0-10439 GCA_035496015.1 Terriglobales bacterium
GCCGGAATCTTGCCGCCTTCCTCGAAAAACAGACGCTGCACTTCGCCGGCAAACTCCGGCCGTTGCGCGATTTTGGTCCGCAGGTATTCCATGCCATGCGTCAGGTGGCGGCCTTCGTCAGCCCGGATCAGGCGGATGCCCTCCAGTAAGCGGGGAAAGATGCCGCGCGCGCCCAGCATCTCCTCGAAATAATCGTAGCCGCTCACCGCCATCAGCCCTTCCACTACGCCCATGTAGTGGGCTACCCCCAGCAGCAAGGCGTGTTCCAGCGCTTCATTGTTCCCGTCCAGGAGGGCACGCCCGATGGCGTGCGCTCGTTCGCGCAGTTCGTCCACCAGCACGCCACGGTAAGAGTCCACCAGATAGGCGGCCGTGTCCACTTTCCCGAACACTTCCCGAAAGTAAAGCTCGAAAAACTCCGCGTGCTTTACCTCTTCCAGAAGCTGGGTCGCCAGAAACATCCGCCGGTCGGGCTCGGGCATGCCGGCTACAAAGAAGGGCAGGGTATCGGCCACGCTGGTCTCGCCTTCGAAGAACAGGGAGCACACCTTTACCAGCTGCTCGCGCTGCCCCGGCGTGAGGCGCTCCCAATCGGCGCGATCCTGCGCCACTGGAATCTGCTCCGGATCCCATGTGCCCTGCCGCTTAGCCATGCTATAGAGTCCGCGCGCTGACTTGGCTCCATGCGCCGCACCTGCCATGCATCACCTCCGTAAGGTTGCGAGGCCGTATTGTAGGACAAGGCCGCCGGTTCGGCTCTCTCGGCGGGGGTTGTTAGTTTGACAGCGCTGTCGAATTTGGCCGATTCGTGACGCGCTGGCGGCACACACCAGAGCCGGCTCTGGTGGGATATTGATTGCCCCCTTACTCCAGAAAACGATTGCACGAGTGGAAAGCGAGAGTACAATGCTTCCCTCTAACCACTGGGGATCGGCGAATGAAAGAGAACGTGCGCAATTCTGTGGTACGGATGGTGTTTTTCGCTGCTTGTATGACTATCGCCTTTCGCGGGGCGTGGGCGCAAACCGCTGCGCCGGGCACCGGCGACCCCGTGTATGCGGCCTTTAAACAGCTGGAAAAAGCGCCGGCCTACCACGTGCGGCTCACCATCCAATCGAACGATCCGCGGATGGCGCAGGCAGCGGCCATGGGATTTGGAATTGCTCCCATAGACAAGGTAGTGAAGGGCGGCACCAGCCAGGTGATTATGCACATGAAGATGCCGGCCATGGACTTGCCCGGCACGGTGGACGACTGGGAAATCCGCGTGGTAGCGCAAAACGGCAGAGCGGCGCGCATGTTTTCCTCTCCGGCGATTCCCCGCTTGATAAAGCTTCAAGAGCAGAACTTCGCCATGCAGCAGGCCATGCTCGAGAAACAGGCAGCGGTGGGCGTCGTCCAGGCTTTGGCAGCGGGGCCTGTGGGCGGTATCAGCGCGGCAGTGATGGCCGGCGCAGTTGCGGCCTCTGCTGTGATACAGAGGCGTGAGCTCACCAAGGCAGAACACTTCTGGGACTGGAAGTGCCTCGAGCAGTCAGGCGGCGCCGGATCAAAATCGGCTTCGCAACTGAGCGACGTCAAGCCGGCAGGCGACGACAACGTCAATGGCAAGGCCGCTTCGGCCTACGAGTTTTATGTAAATGAGAATGGGCAGCGCCAGGGCCCGGTTCGCTTGCTGGTCGCGAAAGACAGCGGACTGCCCGCCCGCATTCACCTGGACGATCCGGGCGGGCACGGCAGCGTGAATATGGATTATGACCTGGAGACGTCAGGTGATATTGAAATGCCCACCTGCCTGCAGGGGCACTGAGTAAGAGTTCAATCAGGCCGCGTCTTTATCCAGCAGTTTGCCCAGCACGGCAAACAGTTCCAGGGAGCTGAAAGGCTTGTAGAGCACTGGCTCGGAGCCGTCCATGGGATCGTCCGAAGCGATGCTCTCTTTGTCATAGCCGGTCATAAACAGAACTCTCAGCGTGGGACGCTTGCGCAGAAGATGCCGTGCCAATTCCCGTCCATTCATGCCGGGCATGACCACATCCGCCACCAGCAGATGGATGGGACCCTTGTGCTGATCGCTGAGCAGCAGCGCCTCGGTGGCATTGGAAGCGGCCAACACGGCGTAGCCAACTCCGCGCAGGTCCCGGGCTACAGCGTTGCGCACCACTTCGGTGTCGTCCACCACCAGGACCGTCTGCGCCGCGTGCCCGGGGACGGGAGCGGCAGGCGGGGAAAGTTGCGGTGTGGACCATTGTGCGGCAAGGGGAACCTGCAGACGAGGCAGATAAACCCGAACAGTAGTGCCGCGTCCCAATTCGGACTGGACCGATATGTGGCCCCCGCATTGGGTCACGATGCCATAGCATACGGGCAAGCCTAGGCCGGAGGTGGCGGCGGCCTCCTTGGTCGTAAAGAATGGCTCGAAAGCATGAGAGAGCGTCTCTTCCGTCATGCCCCCACCGCTATCGCCCACCTCCAGCACCGCATAGCGGCCCGGCGGGGGCACGGAAGTGAAATGTTCATGAGCCGGAATCTGCTGCAGTTCTACTTCTCTGGTAGCGACCAGAATCCGGCCGCCCTGGGACATGGCTTCGCGGGCGTTGAGCATCAGATTGAGAATAACTTGCTGCAATTGCACCGGGTCGCCGTTCACGCTGCCCAGGTCCTGCTCCAGCCGCAAGTCAATGTGGATGTTCTCCCCGCCCAAACGATCAAAGAGTTCCTTGGTCGTGACGGCAACGTCGTTAAGGCTCACCGGCTGCGTCTGGAAAACCTGGCGTCGGCTGAACGTTAACAGCCGGCGCGTTACCGAAGCGGCGCTGAAGGCCGCATTCAAAGCCTGATCCAGGTAGTCCATAAGAAAATGGTCCGCGGGCTTCACCTGGCGCAGCGCCTGTTCCAGGTTGAGCGTGATAGCCAGTAAAAGATTATTGAAATCGTGAGCAATGCCGCCCGCGAGGCGCCCAACCGCCTCCATTTTCTGTGCCTGGCGAAGTTGGTGCTCGCTGTTGCGCAGGGCGCGCTCAGCCACTTTGCGCTCGGTAACGTCGTGGGCCATGCCGCGCACGATAGGCGCTGCGAGTCCCTCGGTTCGCAGGGTATTGTGGTATTCCCAGACCCGGCGTTCCCCACCGCGGGTCATCAGGCAGAGATATCCCTTATCCACCCCATTCTTGCGAATTCTGGCGATGTACTCCCGGAACTGCCCACGGAATTCCGCGGGAATAAGTTCGGGGAGCGACAGACGCAGCAGTTCCTCAACTTCATATCCCAGAGCGCGGGCGGGGGCGGGATTCACCCACAGCAATCTGCCCTCCAGGTCATGCGTGCAGAGGAGGTCCTGGCTGTGCTCGACCAGATCACGGTAACGGTCCTCGCTTTCGCGCAGGGCTGATTCGACGATGCGGCGCTCCACGATCTCTGATTGCAGCGCGGCGTTGGCGCCGGAAACTTCGCGGCTGTGATTGTCGCTCTGCGACAGGGCACGCTCGGTGCACGCATGCTCCTCCACCAGGAGAAGCACCATACCCAGGCAAATGCCGCACAGGCCCGCGATGTCGAACAAATAGAGCAGCGGATGGCCGGTTAGCACCTCACCGAAAAGCTGCATGGTCGGCACCATGTTCCGGTGGAGCATCAGGCGATGAATGTAAATCCAGATGTAAGCAAGCCGGTCGATTGCGCACAGCAGGCAAAAACCCGCGATTACGGCGCTGGCCCAGGAGCGGGTATTCGATCGCCTGCGGGCAAGAACGTAGGCGCAGAATAGCAGGGCAGCCGCCAGACACAGCATGCGGGGGATGAAACGCGTGGCCGCGCTGGCCACCACGTTCTCTCGCCAGATGAAAGCAACGGCAAAAATCAGGACCGCCAGGGTGGTCGCCAGTCCCAGGCTGAGAAAAACCGGGCGCTTGCCGGTGGGGTGGACCGGTTGCAGGGACCAGGCCCCCAGCATCAGCAGTGGAGCCTGCACAAAACCCAGGATCAGAACCACCAGCCACACGCCGGCGCTCAGGGGGGTCCAGGGCGGAAGTTTCAAAGCCAGAACACGAACAACAAGAAATATGCCGAAACAAGTCCAGGCCCATGCCCACCACCGGAAGAACTGCTCCCGGCGCAGGTGGAGGCTAAGCGCCCACAGCAAAATCAGCAGAAAGAGCGTGAGCAGCAGCTGCAGCCGGACGTAGAGCTCCGCAAGCTCCATGGAAAGCTCATCGGGGCGGGCGGGTTCGCCGGCTCCCGGTGCTGACTTCTGGTTGTTAGCATGGTCCCGTGGAGGACGGCCGCACTGTGACGCGGGTCACAGGAAGAGGTGACCCTCAGCCGCTGCCCAGCCGCTCACATCCAGGACCAGGGCCGGTCGCCGTAAAAAATCACCACGGCGGGTTCCTCCCTGCTGATGCGGGCCGCCGGGCGCGGCAAAGACTTGGAGCAGCGTGCGGGCTGGCGGTTCCGAACCTTGCTGATCGGGATGGGAGTTGTCCTCCTGCCAATCGTCGCCGGGAGAGGGTTGTGCACACTAGTGGATAAAGGCGGCACCGAGCCGGGGGAGCACAGCGGAATTGCGAGGATGCCAGTCAGCAGGGCGAGAGTGAGGACTCTGGTCATGATCGCTCCGGGGCTCTGAATCGCAACTTTCGTGCCAATTACGTAGACGTCCAAGTCATTGAGAAGATTCGATAATCTTATGCAGCAGGGTACAAGGAGGGATGGCGTGAATGTTCATTCCTGGGATGGAGTGTGCGAAAGCGGACGGGTAAGTGCCCGCCGGGTCTCCCCGGATTACGAGAACTCTGGGCGAATGGGCAGAACTGATGGAAGATAATAGGGTTAGGAGATGCGCATGAGCCATTCCGGCGAAGGTCGCTCACCAGAATTGAAGCGTGTCTACCAGATGTGGCAGCGCGTGCTTTCCGATCGCGGCTCTGACCTGACTACCATGCGCGACACCGTGGAGGAGTTCTATCGCGCCAACTTCCGCCTGGCGGAAGATGTGGAAGTGGAGGCGGTATTTGCTCCCGTACCTGGCCTATGGATCACCACGCCGGCCGGGCGCAGCCGCAGCATCCTTTATTTTCATGGCGGTGGCTATGCCCTGGGTTCGTCTCGGGCGCACGCCGAAATGGCCAGTTGGATTGCCCGTGCGGCGCAAGCCCGGGTCTTTGTGCTCGATTACCGCCGCGCCCCCGAGTACCGCTTTCCCGCGGCCCTGGAGGACGCTTTGCTGGCTTATCGCTGGATGGTGAATTCAGGGGCCGATCCGCGCACCATTGCGGTGGGCGGAGATTCGGCCGGGGGTGGGTTGACCCTGGCGCTGCTGACCACGCTGCGCGATCGCGGTGAACCGCTGCCCAGTTCCGCCGTATGCATTTCTCCCTGGGTGGACCTGGCGATGACCGGCGAGTCCATCGTGAGCAGGGCGGCCTTGGACCCGCTGCTCACCCGCGAAGGCCTGCGCCAGTTTGCCGACTGGTACCTCGGCGGGCAGGACGCTCGCAACCCCCTTGCCTCTCCCCTCTACGCTGATCTGCGAGGCCTGCCTCCGCTGCTGGTCCAGGTGGGCACCAGCGAAATTCTGCTGGATGATGCCGTGCGCCTGTCGGAGCGGGCGCGCGCTGCCGGTGTCAGGGTTACCCTGACCAAGTACGAGGATATGCCCCACGTCTGGCACGTGTTCGCTTCCTTTCTGCCGGAAGGGCGAGAAGCCGGCCGCGAGATCGGCGAATTCGTGATGCAACACAGCCGTCGCGCGGCAGCGGCCACCCAAGCTGCGCCTCCGCGATGAGAAATCCGGATTCACCGCCGAGACGCGGAGGCCGCCGAGGATGATTTGCAAAGCTGCGGATGGTCTGTCTGCCGACAGCGTTCTCGAAAGCTTTCTTTCTGAATTCCCTCTGCGTCCTCGGCGTCTCCGCGGTGAATCCGGTTACCAAAGCCGCTGTACCTCTCACGGTTGCCGTCGGGCGCGCCTTTTGGCTAACTCTAAAATGCGGCTCAAGTGCCGGCCTGCGCCCCGCCACAGGACGGGTAACCTGGAGATGGTTACTCCCCTGAGCTCAGCGCGCACTCTGAGCGCCACTTCCATATATGCATTGGCACACCTGGATCGCCGCCATTGAGCGTCCGTCGTTGCAGACACTCCTCAGCTTTGTCCCCCTGATCGCAACCATCGTCACTACACTGGTCACCGTGATTCTGGCGCGCGCCACTCTGCGTTACGCTGCGGCCACCGACAAAAGCCTGGAGCTCGCGCGGGAACAATTTGAACGCGAGTGGGCGCCGGAGTTGCACATTCATATCGAGCGGCTCTCTGAGGAAGACGCCAAGATCATCATTACCAACCTGGCCAAAAGTTCCGTCCTGCTGCAGTTGGTGCAGATCCGCAAAATCCATGACGCCGTGCCTTTTGCCAAGTTCGCGCTGAACCATCCTTTGGTTGGCGGGCGCAGCTGGATGGAAGATGTGGGCGATCGTTTCCTGTCCCTGGGCAGCCAGGAGTTTCGCGGCACTATCGCGGCCTCGGCTACCTTCTTTTGTTCCGGGCGCCTCTACCGCACCGACTGGTTCCGCTTCGAACTGGAAGCCAGCGGCAGGAACATTGTGCGGCTGGTGCCCATCACCGCGGCGGCCAACCGCGCTCGCGTGCTGCAGGCCAAGGTGGACGAGCGCGCCGTCAGACGCCAGGTGGTGGTGGACGTGGTGGCGGGCACGAACGGCGACGGCGAAGGCAAGTGAGAGCGCAGGAAAAGCCCGCAGCTGCTCAAGCTCCCACTGCAACCTGGAAACTTCTGAAGCCTTGAAACCTTCGAAACTTTGCAACCTTAGCTCTGTCCGAATTCCGCCGTGACCTGCTCCCACTGCCGCCGAACCTGCGCCATCATCCGCTGGTACTCGGGATCGTTGCGCAGCTTGTCCCAGTTCTTGTCGCGCTGGAACCAGGGATAGTTCTGGTTGCCGAGTTCCACCGCTCGTTTCAGCCACACCATGGCTTTATCGCGCTCGCCCAGTAACGCGTACATGCTGCCCGCCCAGTAGGCCACATCACCGTCAATAACATCTTGCGGCTTGTATTCGAAAAGGCTGGGATTAATCTTCTGCCGCTCGCCGCGGGAAGCGTACAGAAATGCTGAGAGCCACAGGGGGACCATGTCACCGTTATTTTTTCCCAACTGCACGGCGCGATTCAGAATGGGTTCCGCTTCCGCCGTCTTTCCCTGGTAATAGAGGAACTCGCCCAGAAAAGCCATGGCCTTGAACTGGTCGGGATTAGCCGCCAGCGCCTGCCGCATCACCTGTTCGGCCTCGTCCGGCCTTCCTATGTAGAGCAGCATGCGCCCGTGCATCCAGTAAATGCGGGTCGTGGTGGGGTTCAGTTGCCGGCTGCGGCGATAAGCCTGCTCGGCCTGCTCAACCAAGCCGGCGTAGTGGTAGGCATAACCCAGGAAATCCCAGGAGGTTTCTGAATTGGGAGCAAGGGCCACGGTCTGCCGGAGGGTGCGGATGGCTTGGGCGTTCTGCCCGGTTTCGGCGTAGATGTCGCCCATGGACTGCAGCGCCGCCAGTGAGCTGGGGTTTTGCCGCAAGGCGCGCTCGGCGGCCTCTGCTGCCAGGTGCAGGTTGGCCGCGGCGTTTTCCTCAAAATTGGCGGCTTCCATCAGATACATGTCCGAGAGCATGGCTTCGGCATCAGTGAAGGTCGGGTCCACCTCGAGGGCCTGCTGCAGCAGCCGCCGGCCTTCGCGAAGACTCTCGCGCCGCGAGTGCAGAAAGTATTCGTTGCGGTAAAACCGCGCCTGCAAATAGTCGTTGTAGGCTTCCGCAGACGCCGTCACCGGCTTCTGCAATGAGTTTTGTTCCGCGCTGGAGACCTGCACCCGCATTCCTTCCACCACGCGCGTGGCCAGCTCGTCTTCAAACTTGAACATGTCGCCGGCACGCAGGTCGTAGCGCTGCGCCCACCGTGTGGCGCCATCCTTCGCATCTATGAGTTGCACCGAGACTCGTACGCTTCCGGCTGCGCTCTGGTAGGTTCCGTCCAGCACCGAATCTACCCGCAGCTCCTGCGCCGCCTTCACCGGATCTGCCGTCGCTTGCGCATACTTCAGCACCGAACTGGTGGGCCGCACCGCCAAATCGTGCAGCGATGCCAGCCGGCTGATCACCGCGTCGGTCATCCCAATGCCCCAGCTGTTGTCTTTGCCTTCGCCGGAAATGTTATGGAAGGGGAGCACCGCCAGGGTGCGTGCCGCCGGCGCGGCCACTTCGGTCACAGGCGGTTTGGCTACGGCCTTAGCGCGAATCACCCGCGACCGCAGGTAATATTCGCTCAGAAACACCACCAGCCCCAGGGCCAGGATTCCCGCCACTACTACGGCGCCACGCACACCCGGACGCTGCTGCCGCTGGCTCGGCCCCGCTACCGCCGCCATGCGCCCTGAGTCAGTATCGCGCTTCAGCCGTTTCAGGTCGGCTCGGATCTCCGCCGCCGATTGGTACCGCACCTCCCGGTCCTTTTCCAGCGCCTTGCTGATGATCTCCTCCAGCCTCGGCGGCAGCGTGGGGTTGAGCCTGACCGGCGCGGCGGGCGTACGGTTGAGGATGGCTTCAAAGATCAGCCCCGAAGTGGCCCCGGGGAAGGGCAGCCCGCCGGTAGCCATTTCATAGAGCACCGCCCCAAAGGAGAACAGGTCGGTGCGCGCGTCCAGCTCCTGGCCGCGTATCTGCTCTGGCGACATGTAAGCCACGGTGCCCACCGTGGTGCCGGGGCTGGTGAGGTGTTCGGGCGTGGCTGCGGTTGGCATCGCGGCAGCTTCCGTCGCCGCCGGCTGCAGCTTGGCCAAGCCGAAGTCGAGGATCTTGGCCTGTCCGCGCGAGGTGACGAATATGTTGGCGGGCTTGATGTCGCGGTGAACAATGCCGTGCGCGTGGGCTGCATCCAGACCATCGGCGATTTGCGTGCCCAGGTCGAGCACCGTTTCCAGTTCCAGGGCGTGGCCGGCAATCTTCTTCGCCAGAGTCTCGCCTTGCAGCAGCTCCATGACCAGGAACCAATGCCCGCCGCTCTCATCAATGTCGTGGATGGTGCAGATGCTGGGATGGTTCAGGGCGGAGGCGGCGCGGGCTTCCCGCTGAAAGCGCTCCAGGGCCTGCGGCTCTGAGGCCAGGCGCTCGGGCAAGAATTTGAGGGCTACATGCCGGCCCAGTTTCAGGTCTTCGGCTTCGTACACCACGCCCATGCCGCCGGCTCCCAGTTGCCCCACAATGCGGTAATGCGAGACCGTTTGCCCCAGCAACGAAGCGCCTCCAATGGGCGGCTATGTTAGGCCGGGCAAAAGGGAAGGTCAATGGCAGCAGGGGAATCTTCCAAAGTGGCAATATATGGTCGCCGATGATTAAGACCACGTTGCACATCGTTGATGGCGATTCCACAGGGGGAACGCTTCGTCAATCCAGTGTGGTGTGGATTATTGGATCGGCGGCGTGCACCTATCCGGAAATCAGGTGCCCTGGCGCTGGGATGGGCGTCGAATCGTGCCGGCAAAAGGCTCGAAGCTCAACGTTTGAGCGCGGCCTGTGCCCCCGCCGGCAACTTCGCCCAAATTCAGTCGGGCGCTTGGCGTGCATGCCAGTGGGAACGGTGCCACTTTGGGCATAGAATAGATATCACACGCTTACACGTCTTACCTATCACTGACGCGCCCGTCCATTCGTGTTAGCGTGCAATCAGGCAATCGCTAAGTTCCAGCTCACCTCCTACCTCCTGCCAGCGTTTGCCACACCCGGGAGCATGCCGCGTTGCGGCTCAAGTCAAGGAGAGACTTTATGGCCAATGCGAAACCTCAGATGAGGAAGGAGACGACCTCCTCGGTTGACATTGATGAGCGCATCCGCCAGCGCGCATTTGAACTGTTCCAATTGCGCGGCTGTCAGGATGGCCACGATTTCGAAGACTGGATGCAGGCCGAAGCCGAGGTTCGGGGCAAGCCGCTGAAGCTGGCCAACTTGAGGGTCGTCAGGTAACCCACCGGGCTGACCTGGGGCAAAGGAAGAAAGGCGAAAGCCGGTGCGCCTCCGGGCGCAGGGATGGACCTGCATCATTTGCGAATCTTCCCGGATCCATTCAGGCTGGAAATCTCGCAATCCCGCTCTCGGGAGCCACACCTGGCTCAATGCATCGCCTGCACCTTAACTTCCTCAATCTGGCGCATAGTATCCCAGTCGTAGCGGTAACGCGCGCCACAGCGCAGGCATACCTGGTAGTCCTGCCCGTCGGGCCCGGTTTGTGGCCAGGAAAAACGGTGAGTGCAGCTCAGAAAAGGCACAACCCTATAAACAAGCGCAAGGAGGGCGAGCATATCGGCTCCAGTACCGCGCAAATGTGCGGTGAGCTGAGGCGATTCTGCGCCCCGCCGGCACCCCCGTCAAAACGCAATGGTGCCATG
>DATJFA010000151.1:0-2724 GCA_035496015.1 Terriglobales bacterium
ATAAGCGATGAGCTTGCGCTTGGGGCTGCGGTAGTCATACACCGGATCCAGGGAAAAGAATCCGATCTCCGCCGCTTTGGGCTCTATGCCATTGGAACGCAGAATCCGGCGGATCTGCTCGGTCGCTTGGCTGGCGCGGTCATAAGCCGCCTTGGCGGTCTCCTCCTGGGCGGAAATGTTGAACTGCACCAGCGCAGTATCGGGTGCGGATTCGTACTTGCCGTCCGCGCCCACGTAAATGGTGTTGGGCTGGGCCGTCACCGCCGGGTGTTCCTGCGCCATGGCGGCGGCAGCCAGCAGAAGCGTGGCCGCAAACAAAACCGCAAGCCTGCTGGTCATAGCCTTCCCATTCTTTCCAACCCATTCGCAGCCAACCCAGCTGGCGCTACCGGACCGGAAGGGCCATTCTAGTGCAGCGGCACCTGGAGGGGACGATCCAGGCGGACTTCCAGCATCCTACCCTTGTCCAGCTTGAGGTCGCGGTCGGTCAGCAAACCGGCTCCCAAACCAGCGCCTCCGCCCACTCCTGCGCCAACAGCCGCTCCGTGGCTGCCGCCCGCAACCACGCCACCCAGCGCGCCCACGCCGGCTCCGACGGCGGCGCTCTCGACCATGCGGCCCTTGCTCGGTCCCTTGCGCTCAATATCGCCTTCGGCGTTGGGCTGCTTGACCGCGTGCTCTCCGGGCACTCCGGTCACCGTCGCCACCAGCGGCATCCAGCCGTGCTGGGTCTCGATTTCATCAAAGCTGAGCAGGAGCCGGGCGTGGAAGCCACGGTCCACGGAACTCACGTGCCCTTTGATTTTCTTGCCCCGGGGGATCACGGCTCCCCCAGGAGCGGTGAGATCCTCTGCCAGCTTGCCCTGGAAGTGTTTGCCCGGTTTCACCTTTCCGGTATCCAGCTTATCGCTCAGGCGAATGATGAACTTAGTTCCTTCGGGAATGGAGTTGGAGGGCGCGGCCGGCGATACCGGCAGGCGCTGGCTCAAGGTTTGGGCGGCTGCCAATCCTGCCAGGAGCAGGGAACAGCACGCCACGCGTGAAACGAGTCTCCGCATGTCCGGACCTCTAGGTTATGTGAGTTGCTGAACCTTGGATGCTTACTTGCGCCATTCGGCTGCTTAGGGCCGTCCGGCGGACGTTTTCCCAATTTCTTTTCACACTTTGGCCGTAAAATTTACAATTGCGGGTGCGCCGTGGTTGTGTAAGGCTTTAAGGAGCCGACAAGGAGGCTCGATGCGGAAATGGTATGTGCCATTGGCGGTTCTGGGCGTGGCCGGCGTAGGAGCGCTCTTGCTGACGGAGCGCGGCCGGCGGACCTTGCGCTGGCTGAGCGAAAACCTGCAGCGCGCGGTGGAGTGGAATGAAGCCGCGCAACGCGAACTGGATCGCATTCAAGTTGCCCTGAATCGAGTAGCCGACTCGCTGGAGGCGGTGCGGTAGTCTTCTGCTTTTTCCTGGTTGCGCGCCCGTCTTTTCGTTCCCTGCACCGCCTGGCCGCCTGTCGCCGAGCAGGGAGCCCCGTCCTTAACTTTCGGTACGGATTCGAATTGCAGGTGGGAGCTAGCGTGATACCGCGCTGTAGGACAAGCGGGCGCGGGCGTTGATCTGCTTGCGCAAATCTTCCCAGATGGTGCCGGGCATTGCCAAAAAGACTCGAACAACATCGGGGTCGAACTGCCGTCCCGACCACACCTCGATCTCCTTGCGGGCCGCATCAATGGACTGCGCCGGACGATAGGGACGATCGGAAGTAATGGCGTCCAGGGTATCGGCCACCGCAAATATCCGCGCCCCCAGCGGAATTTCATTTCCTTTCAATCCGCGCGGGTACCCGGTGCCGTCATACTTCTCTTGGTGAGCGTAAACAATCTCGGACGGTTCCTGAAGAAATGGAATTTTTTTGAGTATCTGGTAGCCGTGGAAGCAATGCTCGCGCATAATTTCCACTTCCGAGGGTTCGAGCTTCGCCGGTTTGCGCAGAATGTTGTCGGGGATGGCCATCTTGCCGATGTCGTGCAGGAAGGCGCCGCGGGCAATCGTGCGCATTTCGCGGCTTTCCGCGTGAATGCCCATGGCGCGTGCGATAGCGATGGTGAAGGCGGTAACCCGGCGGGAGTGGCCTTCTGTTTCAGCGTCCTTTAAATCCAGAGCATCGCCCAGAGCCTCTAGGGTGATGTCATAGGAGCGTTCCAGTTCGGCATTGAGCCGCTGCAAATCATTGTTGACTTGTTTCAGTGTGCTGTTGGCGTCGGTAAGGTCGCGGTTGGCCTGGTGAAGCTCACGGGTGCGCTCCTCAACCAGGCCTTCCAGCCTGGTTTGATAAGCCCGGTTCTCCATCTTAAGACGGCGATTTTCGAGCGCGCGGCGGGCGGTGGCCAGCAACTGCTCCCGCTCGAACGGTTTCAGCAGGTAATCGTAGGCGCCGTTGCGAATAGCCGCGAGCGCTACGGAAATGTCATGCACTGCCGTGACCATCACCACCGGCATGTCCGGATATCGTTCCTTGGTGCGCTCCAGCAGGCCAATGCCATCCAGCTCCGCCATCATCAGATCAGAAAGAATTAGTTCAAATTGTCCGCCAGAATCGAGAATGGCCAGCGCTTCTTTGCCGGAGCCGGCTTGCTGGCACTTGTACCCCGCTGATCCGAGCATCGAGCTGACGATCTCGCGAATCGGTTCTTCGTCGTCAACGACAAGAATGCGCTCTGCTGGCATCAGTTA
>DATJFA010000152.1:0-4450 GCA_035496015.1 Terriglobales bacterium
TTTTGCGGAGTGCGGCGAAACTGGCGGCGGGTGTGCCCCAGCAGAGGAAAATTCCCGCCTTTGCGCCGGAAACTTTCAAGGCGTGGTTCCGCAGGCGGGAGCCGCGCAACCAGGGCAGCGAACGCGTGCTGCTGTTCGCCGATACTTTCAACAATTACTTCAAGCCGGAAACCGCGCAGGCCGCGGTCGAGGTCCTGGAAGCGGCAGGGTACCAGGTGATTGTGCCGCTGGAACCGTTGTGCTGTGGCCGTCCGCTTTACGACTACGGCTTTCTGGACATGGCCCAATCCTACTTCGACCGCATTTTTCGCACACTGGAGCCGGAGATAGAACAGGGCACGCCCATGGTGGTGCTGGAGCCGAGTTGCTGCTCCGTTTTCCGCGACGAGCTTAACGGCTTACGGCCTGATTCGCGGCAGGCGCACAAGCTTATGGAGCAGACTTTCACCCTGGCCGAATTCCTGCAAAAGAAAGCGCCGAATTACCAGCCACCCCGGCTGAAACGCAAGGCAGTTCTGCACGGACATTGCCATCATAAGGCCATCATGAGGATGGATTGCGACAAGGAACTGCTGGACAAGATGGAACTTGAAGTTGAAGAACTGCAATCCGGCTGCTGCGGCATGGCAGGCTCCTTCGGTTATGAAAAGGAGAAGTACGAGGTTTCGATAAAGGCAGGCGAGCGCGTGCTGCTGCCGGCGGTGCGCAAAGCGGGACTCTCTACCGTCATTATGACCGACGGCTTCAGCTGCAAGGAGCAGATCGGGCAGGAGACCGGCCGCCACGCCCTGCATACTGCCGAGGTGCTGGCCTTGGCGCAAAGACATGGTCCTCACGGCTCGCGCAGCGTGTATCCCGAGAAGGAACTGGTAGAGCCGAGGCTCAAGGCACAAAAACGTTCCCTGATGCGCGCCGGCATTGTGACAGGCGCAGTTCTGGGCGGAGCAGTTGTCGCGGGAGTTCTGTGGCGGAAACGAAAATAGTTCGGCTGCAACACCCGCAAAGACGCCGGTTAAGCCGAGTCCTTTTAAAGAACACTATTTCAGCCGGCACCCGGCCAGCAATTCAGGTTGCCGGTCGCTTTGGCAACTCACTACTTACAACTGACAACTGACCACTGATCCTATGCGCGACCACGACCGAGTAGAGCGAATTCGCCGCGGCCTGCAACGGGTGCAGCTGGACGCGATCCTCTGCACACTTCCCGACTACGTGTTGCTGCTCTCCGGATACTGGCCGGTGATCGGCGCCAGCATTGCCATTGCCACCAGCGAAGGGCGCATCTGCCTGATTGTTCCTGAGGATGAGGAGGAGCTGGCGCGCGCCGGCTGGGCCGATGACATCCGTACCTTCCGCCCCGGACGCCTGGACAAGCTGCAGTCCACCAGCGAAGCCGCATTTCAGGCCCTGGAGGCGTGCGCAAGCGAACTGGGCATCACTCATGCCCGCATCGGTTATGAGCACGGCGCAGCCAGCGAGCCCGCTTCCTACGTTGCCATGTACCTGTACGGCGCCTCCATCGTGCAGCTCCTGATCGAGGCATTGCCCTCAGCGGCACTGGTGGGAGCAGACACGCTGCTGGCCATCTGGGCCATGCTCAAGACGCCCAACGAAGTAAATCGGATTCGTACCGCCTGTGCCATCGCGGAAAAGGCTTTTGCCTGGGGCGCTCCGCGGTTACGCGCCGGCCTGAGCGAGACCGAAGCCGCTTCACTTTTCCGAAGCAGGCTGAGCGCCGGTCCCGGCCGGAATGAGGTTATGCGCGCTGACGGGTTTGCGTTCTGCATGTCCGGACCGAATTCGGCCAAGGCGGGAGGCGCCTATGCGCTGTCACGGGCCAGAAAGATTCAGCCCGGCGACCTGGCGCTGGTGCACTGCAACTCCTACGCCGATGGTTACTGGACCGACATTACGCGCACCTACTCGCTGGGCCGGCTGGATGAGCAGCGCGAGAAAATTTACCGCGCTATTTTTGAAGCCCGCGCCGCCGCTCTGGCCGCCATTCGCCCGGGCGTGCGCGCCTCCGCGGTGGATCACGCGGCGCGCAGCATCCTGGGGGCGCACGGGTTCGACCAGGAATTCAGCCATTCCACCGGTCATGGAATCGGCTTCGCAGCCATCGCTCACAATGCCCGCCCGCGCATTCATCCCAAATCGGAGGAGCAACTGCAGCCAGGCATGATGTTCAACCTGGAACCGGCGGTTTACATCGCGGGCTGGGGCGGCATCCGCCACTGCGACATGGTGACCGTCACCGAGAACGGAGTAGAGGTGCTGACGCCATTCCAGTCGCAGGTAGAAGACTTAGTTATTGATCCGCACGAAGCCTTGCGGGATGCAGCCTAGAGACAGTAGTCAGGAGTCAGTAGTCGGTAGTCAGCGAATCCGCATTTGCTGCTATTCTTCCTTCCCCCTTCGCGGGCGCCCGCGCCACAAGTTCAGGATGCTATCTGGTAGAGACGTAACTTGTTACGTCTCTCACATAAGTGCCATGGCAAGACCTTGCAAGCAACGTCTCTACCGAACAACCACTGTTTCTGGGGAATGACCTCAAGTAATTACTCGGCTGGTTCTGCGCTGTGCATTCCGAGCAGAACTTCAGGCAAGGCACAGAAGAATGTGCGATAGGCCCGGCGCCGCAGGCCGACATAGCCTTGCGCTCCACTGAAAACATCGCACATTAAGCGACGCACCCGGCGGCTGGCGGCAGTGAACTGCACCATGCGATCCAGCACCTTGCCGCCCAGAAAACGCCCGCTGTAAAACGCATGCGCAAAGCGGGCCGCCGTCTCCAGTTCAGGCAGAAGTTCCTGGCGCGCGTTGTGCGTGTACAGTTCCGGGGTGCCTGCTGTGAGCGCCTGAGCCAGCAACTCAGCCGAACGCAGAGCGTAATACAGGCCCTCGCCGGTGATGGAATCCACCAGGCAGGCGGCATCGCCCACCAGCGCCCAGTTCTCTCCCTGCAGCGTTCGGAGCTGCAGGGTGGAGACGCGCGGCGCCGGTAAAACGTGGGAATAGAATTCACCCTGCCGTGCGTCAAATCCGCGTTGGGCGAGCCACCGTTCCAGCATCCGCCGCAAGTGGCTGGTGGGTATTGCGTCCATCTTGCCGCAGATGCCGGCCGAGAAATGGTCACGCCGGGGAAACAGCCAGATGTACCCTTCCACGCCGGGCAAGAACGAAATGTGAATGGAGTCTCCACTGCCGGGAATGTAGTAGCCGGCGGTGGCCATCAAGTCGGCAGGCGCCAGCGGGGCTGAGAAGCGGAATGGGTTGCGCGCGCCCGCCGCCAGAACAAGGTAAGTTGCCGTAAGCTCGTCGTGCCGGGTGCGCAGCCGCCACGCGCCGGGCCGGCCGGCAATTTCGACCACGCGCTCACAAATAATCTTCGCTCCCGCAGTCCGCGCCCGCTCCAGCATCAGGCCGTTCAGCACGCGGCGGGAGAAGATGACAATCTGCTTATCCAATTCCAACCAGGCGCGGCGCCCCCCGGGGCTCACCAGTTCGCAGCCCCGCACCCAGTTGCGCTCGGCCTCGGCTTCAGCCAGGAAGGGATAGCGCTCCAGAGCCTTGTGCGTCAGGCCGCCGCCGCAGGGCTTCTCCCAGGCGAGCTTTTCGTCAATCAGAACGACTTGGCTCCCGGCGGCAGCGAGTTCCGCCGCCGCCATGGCGCCCGCCGGGCCGCCGCCAATCACCGCGATGGAGTCCAATCCCACCCGGTAATTGTTGCATGCTCGGCGCAAGAAGAGGAACTTGCCGTACGACGACGTCGCCCAATCGGATTAAGAGATGTAGGCGTGTTGCGTTGCGCCTAATTGGCCAGCGGTTCTTGCGCGGGGACGATCCAGGGGGCACCGAGGACCGTCTCTTCCTGCTGGTGCAGCCTTTCCAGGATGGGCGCCCAGGTCTCGGCCACGGTGCAGGGTGGCTGGACCGGTTCCACGCGGAGCAGGGGCAGATTGAAGTCGCTGAGCAGATGCATGGCGCGCGGGCTGCCGGTGAGGCGAACGTGATTGCGCAGCACGCGCCGCAGCCAGCGCCGCTCCGTCATATCTATTTCGGCCAGGCGCACCGATTCCTGATTGAAGGCGCCCGCCGGCTCCTGCAGCACGTAGCTTAAGCCGCCGGTCATGCCGGCGCCCAGGTTGGCGCCTGCCGGGCCCAGCACCAGAACCACACCCGCGGTCATATATTCGCAGCAATGCTGCCCCGCGCCTTCCACCACCGCCAGGGCTCCGCTATTGCGCACGGCCAGGCGCTCCCCCGCGCGCCCTGCCACGTACAACTCTCCAGCCGTGGCGCCATAGAGCACGGTGTTGCCGGCCAGCACATCGCCACGGCGCGAGGCCTCTGGGCCGTGGGTGATCACGATGGTGCCGCCGCTCAGGCCCTTGCCGACGTAGTCGTTGGCCTCGCCCAACAGGCGGAAGTGCACGCCCGAGGTGAGAAA
>DATJFA010000153.1:0-4004 GCA_035496015.1 Terriglobales bacterium
CTATGAGAGGCGATATTGCAGACGCATTGCTGGAAGTTCTTGGTGACGCCCTGAAACGTGTTGCCGAGTGTGAACTCAGACTGAACGCACTAGAAGAAGTTCTGGAGAAACAAAATGCTGCTCTTTGCATGGCTTGGCGAGGGGAGGTTCAGAGCATAACACGTGAAGCGCACGAGCCAAACCTCGGCAAGCTACGCGAGAAACTCGTTCTGGCCGCTTAGAATGGCTAGATCTCACCCTAAGCTGCTCTTTTCTTCGATTGGGAATTCGCGGCGGAAAGCGGCAAGCCATGGCAGGAGGCGTGTCAATCAGGGAAGCAGCCTAATTGATCAGCCAGCCCATTGGGAGTAAGAAAAATCGGGTTGACTTGGTCGTACTCAGCGGAGTATAGGCACTTCCGAAAAAAACTGCACGATGAAATCCGGGGACGCGCTGACGATTACCTGCACATATAGCGAGTATCCGACTCAGCAATCAGAATCTTGCGGAAGATCAGCGATAGGGTCCTGTTCCTGGTGTGAGATGTTTGCCTGCACCGTCCATTCCGAGCTTTGCGCCCGCGCGGTGAACTGTTCTGCAAATCATGCCAGCCAGTTCACCAGAGCGAGTGTCAGCCCAAGAGCGCCTGACAACCTGAGTTACTGGCCGGGGCATTCCATACCCGCGCAAGGGGCTCCCGAAATCCGGCGTATAATTCCGCTTCATGTCAGCAGAACTTCGATGCGATTTTTTGGTCTTGCCTGGTGCTGACAGCGGGATAGGCGAGAATACCGTTCGCTGCAACGCTCCCGCCTTAGAATGTGCGGAGTGTGGCGGGTCCGCTGGGTGCAGGCAGCATATGGTGCCCTGTCCACTATGCGACGTGCCCATCTGCGATGGTTGTATTGGCGAGCATCGCTGTCAACGCGCACCGCGCAAATGGGAAGTTGCCTAACGAGATCAGAGGCCGGTCAGCGCTTCCCGCTAATTGTCCTTTCCCTCAGTGCGGCCCCACAATGGACCACGCCGAAGTTTCTCCTCTGGCTGCAATCGGCAGTACCGCCTGATTAGCTTCCGCTGGTCCTCCGTCAGAGAAAGAAATTCCAGAGCACATGGCTCACTGCTCCGTCGCACGATTGCCTCTACCCAGATGTGCCGCGCTGTCGCCACTGGAATGTCTAGCTCCAGAGTGACGCGGTCGCCCACAAACAAGGAACTCAGGCCGAACACGGTGAGCCCAGGTTGGGGTGGGACCGAGGAGGCTCGGTTTTGTAAGTGAAACAAAAGAATGGTCGGGGAGAGAGGATTTGAACCTCCGACCCCCTGGTCCCGAACCAGGTGCTCTACCAGGCTGAGCCACTCCCCGACGTGTGGAAGGATGCGAACAGCGGGAACTTAGCGAGTGGCAGAATGCACGCCCCCGGCCTAGCGGCTTGCAATACGGCCAACTAATTCCCTGATAATTCCCGCTCGCAAAAATTATAGCATTCACCCTCGGAATGGGGACTTGGCCGATTGCCAAAGCTGCAACGAACCGCCCGGCATGGCGGGGGAAGTCGGCCTTCCGCCAGATGGCAATTTGACCTCATGCCCTCCTTTCTATGGACACCTGACCAGACTGCATACATCTGTGCGACTTCTCCCGGCATCTCCACATCCAACTAGGTTGCTTGTTGGCCGCCTCCGCGCAGGCTGCCATCGCGCGGTGGCGCTGTTTGCCTGACCGTTAGAGCCGAAACCGCGAGCTTGCGTGTCCGCGCATCCGCCTGCCGGTAAGTATTCCAGAAATCAAGGCATAAGGCCTACACTGTTGCGGACGAGGCATAACCATAGTGAACGTTGATCTGAATGGTAGTGCGGTGCTTGCGCCCGGGCGCGCTTTCAACCGGACCAGCCGGCGAAAACCTGCGACTCCGGCAACCGTGCTTTTGTGCGTCATGCTGATGTTTTCGTCTGCGATATGGGGTCAAAACACCAACATGGAAAACGATGCCGCTCCGTCCACGTTGTCGGTCCCGGCGATGAACACGACCCCGCTTCCGCCCTCCATCACCGGCAGCAGCGCGCAAAATCCCTTTCTGGGCAGCACGCCGCAGAAATCCCTGCCTGGCGTTTTGAATCTTTCTCTGCAGGACGCGCTGCAACGCGGCCTGCGTTACAACCTGGGACTGCTGCTCTCCAATCAAGGCCAGCGGCAGGCGGAAGGTGTCCGCCTCGCGGCGCGCAGCCGCCTGCTACCCGACATCACCACCCGGACCAGCTATACGGCGCAGCAGGTTGACCTGGCCACTTTCGGCATCCCGCCCATCCCCGGCGTTCCTCCCATCGTAGGACCGTTTGAGGTTTTCGATGCCCGCGGCTTCGTTAGCCAGCGTATTCTGGATTTCAACTCCCTGAACAGCCTGCGCGCCCAGTCGGACGCGGCCAAGGCGGCGCGTTACAGCTATCAGGATGCGCGCAACACAGTAGTGCTGGTGGTGGGCGGCTCCTACATGCAGGCGGTCGCCAGCGCCGCCCGCATCGACACAGTGCGTGCTCAGTTGCAGACAGCCACCGCCTTATACCAACAATCCCTGGACATGAAAAACGCCGGCTTGGCCGCGGCTATTGATGTTCTGCGCAGCCAGGTGGAAATGCAGGCGCAGCAGCAACGGCTGCTGGCGGTTCAGAATGATTTTGAGAAACAGAAGCTTGCCCTGGCGCGCACCATCGGCCTGCCCACTGACCAGGCGTTCAACCTGACGGACACGCTGCCCTTCACGCCCGCGCTACCCATTTCCTTGCAACAGGCGATCGACGAAGCCTTCCTCTCGCGCGCCGATTATCGCAGCGCGGAAAGCCTGCTGCATGCGGCCGAAATGGCCAAAAGGGCCGCTACTGACGAGCGCTTGCCTTCGCTGAGCTTTAATGGCGATTATGGCGATATTGGCAATCGGCCTACCACTTCCCATGGCACCTTCACTGCTGCCGCGGCGCTCAAAATTCCTATTTTCCAGGGTGGCAAAGTGCATGCCGACCAGTTACAGGCGGACGCGCAACTGCAGCTGCGGCGGTCCCAACTGGAAGATATGCACGGCCGGATTGAGTACGAGGTGCGCGCCGCCTTCCTGGATTTGAAAACTGCTGCCGACCAGGTAAACGTGGCCAAAAGCTCGGTGGAGCTTGCCACTCAGCAAGTTGGGCAGGCTCGCGACCGCTTCGCCGCCGGAGTTACCGATACCATTGAGGTGGTGCAGGCGCAGGAGGCTCTGGCGGCGGCCAACGACAACTACATTTCCGCCCTGTTCGCGCACAATCTGGCCAAGCTCTCGCTGGCGCGCGCTTTGGGAGTTGCGGAACAGGCATCCCAGAAATTCCTCGGAGGAAAGTAAGTGGCGGATCAGCAAACGACAACCAAGCCGCCGGCGGAAGTAGAGCCGGCCCCTCGCGAACCCTGGCCCGAGGAAGCCGGGCCTCCAACTCGGGGAGGACGTGCCCAGGGCTATTTTCGTGCCCACCCGCGAGCCAAGTGGGTGCTGCTCGCCCTTATCTTTATCATCATTATCGCCGCCTACGCGGTCTGGAGCTATTACGCCGCGCGGGAATCCACGGACGACGCACAAATTGACGCCCACATAGTTCCTATCAGCGCTCGCGTCAGTGGAACCGTGGAAAAGGTCAATGTGAACGACAACCAGTACGTAGAAGCGGGCACCGTGCTGGTCCAACTCGACCCCACCGATTACCAGGTGGCGCTGGACCGCGCCCGGGCAGAACTTCAGGACGCCATGGCCATTTTGCAGGCGGCGCGCACCGGCGTTCCGCTCACGCACACCACCACCTCCAGCACCCTGAGCAATACCCAGGCTAGCCTGCGGGCGGCGCAGGAGGAAGTAAGCGCCAGCCAGGCTCGCCTCCGGGAGTCGCAGGCGGAATACAAGCTGGCGGCCGACGACGTGCGGCGCTTTGCCCAGCTGATCAAGAAAGATGAAATTCCGCAGCAGCGTTATGACGCGGCGGTCACGGCGGAACAGCAGGCAGCGGCC
>DATJFA010000154.1:0-2627 GCA_035496015.1 Terriglobales bacterium
GGCTCGTATTCGCTACCCAGCACTTTCAGGTACTCCACCAGGTTGTTGAAGTCCCTGGGCGAGAGTTCATAGCGCGGCATGGTGACGCCCAGGCCCTTACCCAGAGGATCGACGCCGCGAGTGATGGCGCGCCGCAAGGAATGAGCGGTGTAAGCCGGACGCCGGCGCCCCACCGCATCCTTGCTCCGCAAAGCGCTGGTAAGCGCATTCCAGGTGATGATGGAAGGCGTGATTCCACCTTCGGGCCGCCCTTTACCGTCAAAGCCATGGCAGCTTGCGCAAAGCATGAGGTTGCCCGGCACGCGGGTGGAGCCTTCGCCCAGAATTGCTTCTATCGGCTTTCCTGAAGGACTAATTCCCTCGGTGAATATTTTCTTCCCCGCCGCCTGTGCAGGCGTTAACTGCGCCATGCCAGATGCGCTCAGCAGTAGGCAGAGGAGCGCCGTTCCCACAAACACAGTAATGTTGCGGTCGTACGATCTCGGCATAAGGCCAACCTTATATTTCCAGCTCACGTTGGGGCTGTGATGTTGGTCACAGTAGGCTTTCGTTACTGTGATTGGAGCCGGGGCAGCGATCTTGCCGCCCGGGACCGTTATTAGTTTCCGTTGGCGATTGCCTTGGGGTTTTTGATCTCTGAAACGGCCTGAATCACCGTCACCAATTTGTCAGCCGAGGTCAGTCCCGACCCGTATGTCCACTCATGCAGGGGCTCATTGCCGATGACCACGGTTGCCGTATGGTCTTCTTTGGCTCCCATAGGCACGCCAAAAGCCCGCCAGACCTGCTCCAACTGCCCCCTGGTTCCGGTCACAAACGTCCATCCCGGCTGCGCATGAAACATTGCAGCATAGCTCTTCAGCTTATCCGGCGTGTCGCCTTCGGGATCAACGCTGACAGAGATGAAATGGACGTTCTTCTCGCCCCGGGCCAGAAGCTTCTTTTGCACTCTGGCTAAATTGGCGGTCATCGGCGAACAAATCGTGGTGCAGGTGGTGAACATGAAATTTACGGCGACGATTTTTCCCTTTACCAGATCGCTATAGAAATGCACCTTCTGGTTGTTCTGATCCAGCACCACCACGTCAGGAATAGCGACCTTGGTGGGGCTGGAGGGAGTATTCTCGCCCGCCGCCAGCTGATGCTCATGCTCTTGAGCGGCCGGCTGCGACTGCTGCCGCCCCTGAAAGGCGCAGGCGCGGGCTGATCCCAGGAGCAGACATGCCACCGCGGCCAGCGATAAACTGATGCGCGCTGTTCGGAACTGCATCATGATCCACACCTCACTGCGCCTTGGGCCGCGCGGAGCCTGCCGGCCCGGGGACCATGGCTTCCGCATCCGCCGCTTCTGCAGTTGCCCGAATCATCATGTAGGGCAGCCGGTTGGGTTTGATCCGAAGCGAAGGAATCTGCACGGTTGCGTAGTACACGCCTTCGCTGGGTGGTGTGAAGGTGAATTGATACACGCCATCGCCCGCGGGCTCCGCCGAGAGATGCATCTGGCGCAGTCCTTCCGCCAGGAGCACGGAAATCTCAACGTCTGTGAGGCCATCGCGCGGCTTGTCCGTGGCCGGATCGATCAGCCGGAATGCGACTGTGGCCGGCTGCCCGGGCCGGACTTGCAGGTTGTTCTTCAGGGCTCGCAACACTACCGGATCGTCACTCTTCTTCTTGAGCAATGGGTTCACATGAACGGAAAGCTCAAAGCAGTGCGACATCGACGGCGCGTCAGTATAGACGGGCACATCGTAAAAGCCGGGTTTGGGCAGGCGCAAACCAACGGAGTAAATGCCCGGCGAGGTCTCATGGATGCTGCGGTCCAGGACCATGGCGGCCTTGGGTGTCCGGCCATAGCCTTCAATGCTGAACATGGGAGCAGCCATGCCTTCCTGGTAGTAATAAATGCGGCGATCGGCAGGGTTGACCACGAAGGCGGCCGCGCCATCCAGAGCAGCCACCGTCGGCGATGCCAGCGTGTCCGCCTGAACTCCGGGAGGCAATTGTCCCGCCGGAAACTCGGCCGAACTGACGGTGCTGCCCAGATTCGCCAGCGGAATCAACCTGACTTCAGCATACTCACGCGACCTGACGTACAAATAAGAATCGGTAAACGCCAGGGAGTCCGGCGACTTGCCTACCTGGTACTCCTGAATGAATTTGTTGGTTGAAGCATCGAACAACAGCACCTTGCCTTCCTTGCCGTTGGCCACAAATCCCCAACGCCCGTCCCGCGAGTTGGCGAGCGCGGTGATTCCCGGCTTGCTCGTCAAGGTAGCGTTCAATTCGCGCTTGCCGGCGGAGATCACGCTGATATTGCCTTCACGGCTGGCGATGTAGGTGCTCCGCGCTTGCGGTGAGTAAACCATGGCCACCGGCGTCTTGCCGATTGCAATGTCGTTCACCTTCGCCAATTTCGGGATGCTGATGATGGAAACCGTGCCCTCGCCCTCGTTCGTGACATAGACGTTCTGGTTCTCATCAAACGAGATTTCGTGATGGCCCTTGCCGGTAATGATGTGGGCCGCGACGGCAAACGTCATTGGATCAACCACGGTAACTCCGCTTTCGGAGGCGTCGTTCGAGTCGTTTCCGACCCACAGGTACTTGCCATCGGCCTGCATCACGAC